>JAUYLL010000134.1 GCA_030698375.1 Nocardioides sp.
TGGTGGCGGTGGCGCTGGTGTGGGTGGCGACGGGGGGAGCGAGCTGATGGCACGGGTTTCGGAACGGTCGACAGGGTCCGCGGGGGCGGCGCGGGCGGCGCGCGCTGTGCTCGTCCGACTCGCGGTGGGCGCAGTCGTGTGGTGGAGCATGGTCGAGGGCGACTCGGAGGTGCTGGCCTACGGACTGGCGGCGGTACCGGTGGTGGTAGCGGTCAGCTTCTGGCTGACCGGGCCGGGGGGCAGGGCGAGCCGCCGCGGGGGTGTCCGGCCGGTGGCGCTCCTCACCCTGGTCGGGTGGTTGGGTGCCCGTGCGGTCGCCGGCGGCGTGGACGTGGGCCGCCGTGCGCTCGCCGTGCCGTCGGTCGACGTCGCTCCGCACTGGGAGACCTACGAGACCTCGCTCGGCTCCCCCTCGGCCCGGGTGGCGCTGACGCTCGTCATGAACCTGCTGCCGGGCGCGCTGTCGGCGCGGCTGGACGGGTCGCGCGTCGAGGTGCACGTGATCAGCCCTGAGCTCGACATCGCTGCCACGCTGGCAGACCTCGAGCGGAGGCTGCGTCGTGCCGGCGCCCGATGAGCCTCCTTGTCAGTCGACCTTGGTGAGCATCTTCTGGTACCAGACCACGTCGATCCAGCGGTCGAACTTGAACCCCACCTCGCGCAGCATCCCGACCTTCTCGAAGCCGACCGCCTCGTGCAGGCGCTGGCTGGCCGGGTTCGGCAGCGCGACGAGCGCGACCGCGGTGTGCACCCCCGAGACGACCATGGTCTCCAGCAGCGCGGGGTAGAGCAGCCGCCCCACGCCCTTCCCGCGCACCGAGGGGTCGAGGTAGAGCGAGGTCTCCCGGGTCAGGGCGTACGCCGGCCGTGGCCGGTAGGACCACGAGTACGCGTAGCCGACGACGTCGTCAGCGCAGTCGACGGCCACCAGCAGGTGGTCCCCGGGGTGCTCTCCGGCCAGCCGGGCCCGCCAGTGGTCGACGTCGGGCGGCTCCAGGTCGAAGGTGACGGTGCTGGTCTCGACCTCGTGGTTGTAGATCGCGGCGATCTGCGGCAGGTCCCTGTCGGTGGCCGGGCGCGTCTCGAACTCGGCTGCGGGGTTCGTCGCCATGCGAGCATTGTCGCGCAGGTCGCCCTTCTGCGTGGGCCTGCCCCCTGATCGCTGAGAAGCGCCCACGAGCGGAGGACGATGCGCTACACCGAGTTCTGGAACCGTCTGGAGCAGGCGCTGGGCCCGGTGCGCGCCCGCGTGTGGGCCGAGGACCACGTCCTGACCTCGCTGGGCGGGCGCAGCCCTGCGGCGGCGCTGGAGGCGGGGGAGGACCCCAAGATGGTCTGGCGTGCGGTGCACGCCGCCCTGGAGCTGCCCGAGCGCGAGCGGTGACCAGGACGGCGACCGGCGCGGTCGACATCGCCCGGCTCCAGCGCCGCACCGTCGGCACCCTCGTCTCCACCCAGGCCCTCGGAGGGGTCGGGGTCACCCTGGGCTTCGCGACTTTGGCGCTCCTGGCCGAGGACATCTCCGGCTCGGCCTCGTTGGCGGGTCTCGCCCAGACCACGCAGGTGCTGGGCTCTGCGGTCGCTGCCTATCTGCTGGCTCGGGTCATGGGTGCGCGGGGCCGTCGTACCGGGTTGGCGCTGGGTTACGCCCTGGGTGCGACCGGCGCCGCGCTCTGCGTCGTGGCAGGGGTCGTGGGCTCCTTCGTGCTCCTCCTGCTCGCCTCGGCGCTGGTCGGCGCGACCATCGCCGCCAACAACCAGTCGCGGTACGCCGCCACCGACCTCGCTGCGCCAGAGCGCCGCGCCCGGGCGCTGGCCGTCGTGGTCTGGGCGACGACGATCGGCGCGGTGGCCGGCCCCAACCTCGCCGGTGCGGCGGGAGACCTGGCGCGGGCGTGGTCGGTTCCGCCGTTGGCCGGGCCGTTCCTGGTGGGAGCCGTGGGGATGGCGCTGGCCGGCGTGGTGGTGCTCCTCGGGCTGCGTCCGGACCCCCTGCTGACCGCCCGCGCGCTGGCCGACGCGGAACGGGTGCGGCCGGTCGAGCCGGACCAGGTCGCCTCGACGTCCTGGGGACGGGTCGGGGCGGTGCTCCGGGAACGGCCCGCCGTGCTCTGGGCGGTCGCGGGGATGTCCCTGGCGCACGCGGTGATGATCGCGGTGATGGGGATGACGCCGCTGCACATGCACCACGGCGGTGCGACCCTCCAGGTCATCGGGATCGTCATCAGCGTCCACGTCCTCGGCATGTACGCGCTCTCGCCGCTGGTGGGGTGGGCCGCCGACCGCTGGGGGCGCCCGGCGGTCCTGGGGGGCGGGGCGCTGGTCATGCTGGCCGCGCTGGTCGTCTCGGGCACCTCGCCCTCGGGCGCCTCCGGGCAGATCACCGTCGGGCTGTTCCTGCTCGGCCTGGGCTGGTCGGGGGCCACGGTGGCGGCCTCCACCCTGCTGACCGAGGAGAGCCCGCTGGAGGCCCGCACCGACGTGCAGGGTGCTGCGGACCTCGCGATGGGGCTCACCGCGGCCGCGGCCGGCGGGCTCGCCGGCGTGGTCATCGGCACCCTGGGGTACGCCGCGCTCAACGCCGCGGCCGGGGTGCTGGCGGTGGGGGTGGGGCTGGCCGCGGTGCAGGCACACCGGCGTCGTGCCGGCATGGTGCCGACACGCCGCGCCCGCTGATCGCGTCGAACACCTGTTCGGGCTAGGGTCGGTGCACAGACCCCCGGGATCGCCGCGGGTCCCCACCACCGGCCGGTCCGGCCGGACTGTCGGAGGCCCGTCCTAGGGTCGCCAGCGCACACACCAGAGACGAGAGAACGACATCAAGAGGACGGACACCAAGACGATGCCTGCTGGAGACCGCGACAAGGCCCTCGAGGCCGCACTGGCCAACATCGACAAGCAGTTCGGCAAGGGCTCGGTCATGCGACTGGGCGACGACACCCGCCCGCCGATGGAGGTGATCCCCACCGGAGCGATCGCGCTCGACGTGGCCCTCGGCCTCGGTGGTCTGCCGCGCGGCCGGGTCGTGGAGATCTACGGCCCCGAGTCCTCCGGAAAGACCACGGTCGCCCTGCACGCGGTGGCCAGCGCCCAGAGCACCGGCGGGATCGTGGCGTTCATCGACGCCGAGCACGCCCTCGACCCCGACTACGCCAAGGCCCTCGGTGTCGACACCGACGCCCTGCTGGTCTCCCAGCCGGACTCCGGTGAGCAGGCCCTGGAGATCGCCGACATGCTGATCCGCTCCGGCGCGCTCGACCTGCTCGTCATCGACTCCGTCGCCGCACTGGTGCCGCGCGCGGAGATCGAGGGCGAGATGGGCGACAGCCACGTCGGTCTCCAGGCCCGGCTGATGAGCCAGGCGCTGCGCAAGATGACGGGTGCGCTGCACGGCGCCGGCACCACCATGATCTTCATCAACCAGCTGCGCGAGAAGATCGGTGTGATGTTCGGCTCGCCGGAGACCACCACCGGTGGGCGCGCGCTGAAGTTCTACTCCTCGGTGCGTCTCGACGTGCGCCGCATCGAGACCCTCAAGGACGGCCAGGAGATGGTCGGGAACCGCACCCGCGTCAAGGTCGTGAAGAACAAGGTGGCCCCGCCGTTCAAGCAGGCGGAGTTCGACATCATGTACGGCAAGGGCATCAGCCGTGAGGGTGGCCTGATCGACGTCGGCGTCGAGGCGGGCCTCGTCCGCAAGGCCGGCGCCTGGTACACCTACGAGGGCGACCAGCTCGGCCAGGGCAAGGAGAACGCCCGCGGGTTCCTGCGCGACAACCCCGACCTGGCCAACGAGATCGAGAAGAAGATCCTCGAGAAGCTCGGCGTCGGCCCGCAGGTCAACGCCGACGTCCCGGCCGGGGTACCGATCGACGTGCCGGGTGGTGCGCCCGCCGAGCCGAAGGGGATCGACTTCTGAGCTCCGCACCGCCTCCCGAGGACCCGGTCGCGCTCGGCCCCGAGGCCGACGTCGAGTCGGTCGCGCGCACCATCCTCCTCGACGCGCTGACCGGCCGCGCACGTTCGCGCGCCGAGCTGGCCGAGAAGCTCGCCAAGAAGGGCGTCCCCGACGAGGTGGCGACCCGGCTGCTGGACCGGTTCACCGAGGTCGGCCTGGTCGATGACGCGCGCTTCGCCGAGGACTGGGTCCACGGGCGGCAGTCCGCCAAGGGCCTGGCCCGGCGCGCGCTCGCCCAGGAGCTGCGGCGCAAGGGCGTCGACGACGAGATCGCGCGGGCTGCGCTCGACACTCTCGACCCCGATGCCGAGGACGAGGCGGCCCGCACCCTCGTGCGCCGCAAGCTCCGCTCCCTGCGCGGGGTCGACGAGACCACCGCGGTACGCCGGCTCGCCGGGATGCTGGCCCGCAAGGGCTACCCGCCCGGCCTCGCCTTCTCCGTCGTGCGGGAGGAGCTGGCCCGGGTCGGCCACGAGGTCGAGGGCGACCCGGACCTCTAGGCCGCGTCTAGGCTCGGGCCATGTCGACCCAGACCGTGCTCGTGCTCCTCGCCGCCGTCCTCGGCGCCGTCTCCCTCGGCGCTGCCGGCCTGCTGGCCGCGGTGCTGCGGGACAGGGCGCGCCTGGTGCGGGAGGGGGAGCGTCGCGAGTCCGAGCTCGCGGCCCAGCGGGCCGACCTGGAGCGCCGCGTGGACCGGCTCACCGACCGCGAGGACCGGCTCGAGGCTGCCCAGCGGCACGTCGAGGAGCGGGCCGCGGAGGTCGCCGAGGCCGACCAGGTGCTGGCCCGCCGCCGTACCGGTGTCGAGGACGAGCGCCGAGCGGTGCTTGAGGAGGCAGCCGGGACCAGCATCGAGCAGGCTCGCGCGGAGGTGGTCGCCGCAGCCGAGCAGGAGGCCCGCCTCGACATCGCCCGGCGGGTGCGCGGGCTGGAGGAGCAGGCGCACGCCGAGGAGGAGTGGCGTGCTCGGCGGGTGCTGTCCACGGTGGTGCAGCGGCTGGCCGCCAGTGCCGTGGCCGATGCGGTGAGCACGACCGTTCCGCTGGCCGCCGATGACGTGAAGGGCCGCATCATCGGCCGCGAGGGCCGCAACATCCGCACCTTCGAGCAGGTCACCGGCGTCAACGTCGTCATCGACGACACCCCGGCCTCGGTCCTCCTCAGCTGCTTCGACCCGGTACGCCGGGAGGTCGCCCGTGTCACGCTCGTCGAGCTCGTGGAGGACGGCCGGATCCACCCGGTCCGGATCGAGGAGGTGCACGCGCGTGCGCTGGAGAGCGTCGAGCGTGGCTGCCGCGAGGCAGCCCAGCAGGCCTGCCTCGACATCGGGGTCACCGACCTGCACCCGGATCTCCTGACCACGCTGGGCCACCTGCACCACCGGACCTCCTACGGCCAGAACGTCCTCGCCCACCTGGTGGAGTCCGCGCACGCCGCCGGGCTCCTCGCGGCCGAGATCGGGGTCGCTCCGGCGACGGTGGTGCGGGCGGCGTTCCTGCACGACGTCGGTAAGGCGCTGACCCACGAGGTCGAGGGCAGCCACGCCATCGTCGGCGCGGACCTCGCCCGGCGGTGCGGGGAGCACGCCGACGTCGTGCACGCGATCGAGGCGCACCACAACGAGGTCGAGCCGCGGACGGTGGAGGCCTACCTCGTGCAGGCGGCCGACGCGTTGAGCGGCGCCCGCCCCGGGGCCCGACGTGAGCCGACCGAGGAGTACCAACAGCGCCTGCGCCGGCTCGAGGACCTCGCCCGCGCCCACCCGGGCGTCGACCGGGTGCACGCCATGTCGGCCGGACGGGACCTCCGGGTCATGGTGCTGCCCGACGAGGTCGACGACCTCGCGGCGGCCGACCTCGCCCGTCGGCTGGCGAAGGAGATCGAGTCCGAGCTGAGCTACCCCGGGCAGATCACGGTCACGGTGGTGCGGGAGTCGCGCGCCACGGAGACGGCTCGGTGACCGCGCGCTGACCCCGCGGTTACCGAGGAGTAATATCTGGCCCATGAGCCAGGTGAAGTCCCTCTACGACGTCGCGTCCAAGGTCCCGGTCGTCGGCCGCACCCTCTTCTCGATCGCGTTCAGCCAGAAGGCGCCGTACTTCGCCACGGTCCGGCCGCGGTTCGTCGACCTGCGTCCGAACCGCGCCGCGCTGACGATCCGCAAGCGTCGGGGGGTCACCAACCACATCGGCACCGTGCACGCGATCGCGCTCTGCAACGGGCTCGAGGCCGCCATGGGTGCGCTGGCCGAGGTGACGATCCCCGCGGACAAGCGGTGGATCCCGAAGGGGATGGACGTCGCCTACACGGCCAAGGCTGACACCGACATCACCTGCATCGCCGAGACGGACCCCGAGCAGTGGACCTCCGACGACCCCGACCTGCACGTGCGGGTGCGCGGGGAGAAGACCGACGGCACCGTGGTGATCGAAGGCGTCATCCGGCTCTGGGTCACCCCGAAGCGTGTGTCCTGAGGAGCCTCAGGCGCCGGCGACGGCGCCCGTGGCCTCCTCGGTCTTCTCCGCGCTCCCGGGGGAGGCACGGCTCATCCGGTGCTCGGTCCACACGGCCAGCCGGCTGAGCGCGTAATTGACGAGGATGAACAGCAACGCGACGACGAGCAGCATCTGGATCGGGTTGTCGAGGTTCTGGGAGATCCGCAGTCCGCGGGTGAGCAGCTCCAGGTAGAAGATGAAGGTGCCGAGCGAGGTGTCCTTGACGATGACCACCAGCTGGCTGATCAGCGCGGGGAGCATCACCCGGAAGGCCTGGGGGAGCAGGACCATCCGCATGGTGGCGGCCTCGGTCATCCCGATGGCTCGGGAGGCCTCGGCCTGGCCGCTCGGGAGCGAGGCGACGCCGGCGCGGAGGATCTCCGCGATCACGACCGAGTTGTAGAGCGTGAGCCCGATCACGACGTACCACATGATCTCGCTGCCGGGCAGGAAGGTCAGTCGGAAACCGATGTAACGGAAGAACTGGTAGGTCAGGAACAGCGTGATGACGACCGGGAGCCCACGGAACAGCTCGATGAAGATGACGATGGGTGTCTTCAGGATCGGCCCGACCGTGGGGACCGCCCCGAGCAGCATCCGCGCCGACCCGAGAGCGGTGCCGACGATGAGCGAGAACACGATGGCGAGCACGGCGGCGCTCATGGTGGCGCGGAGGCCCTGGAAGAGGAGGTTCCAGACCAGGCTGAACTGCTCGTCGGCCGGGTTGAGGACTGGCGACCAGAGGTCGGCGTCGAACTGCCCGCGCTCGGCGAAGCGGAGCCCGGCGATGACGACGACGACGAGTCCGAGTGCCACGACGACGACCGTGCCGATCATCGCGCGGCGTCGCGCCTTCGGGCCGGGGGCGTCGTAGAGGACGCTGTCGATGCTCATCGCGCGATCGCCACCTTCTTCTCGGCGTACGCCAGGGCGATCCCGGCCGGGATGGTGATGCACAGGTAGCCGATCGCGACCCCCACGAGCACCGGGAACGGTGGGTAGCCCTGGGCGCTGCTCAGCGACCGATAGACGCTGAAGAGGTCGCCACCGATGCCGAAGGCGCCGACGACCGCGGAGTTCTTGAACATCGCGATGAGCACGCTGCCGACCGGCGGGATCGAGGACCGGAAGGCCTGGGGGAGCACGACGCTGCCGAGCGACTGGCTGAAGGTGAGCCCGATCGCCCGGGATGCCTCGGACTGTCCGGCCGAGACGGAGTTGATGCCGGAGCGCAGCGCCTCACAGACGAAGGCGGCGGTGTAGATGACGAGCGCGCTGACGCCGAAGACGTAGAAGGAGCGGTTGATCCCGATCTCCGGGAGCCCGAAGGCGAAGAAGAACAGGACGACCGTCAGGGGACTGTTGCGCACGATCGTGACGTATGCCGACCCGAACGCCCGGAGGGGGGCGATGGGGGAGACCCGGCAGGCGGCGATGAACGTACCGAGGAGGAGCGAGCCGACGGTGGCCCAGGCGATGATGCCGAGCGAACGCCAGAAACCCTTGACGAAGAGCCCGGTGTTGTCGAGCACGGGCGCCATGAAGTCGAGCACGCCTACCTCCTCAGGACTGGGTCGGGGGGCCCCCCGG
>JAUYLL010000143.1 GCA_030698375.1 Nocardioides sp.
CGCTCGAGCTCTGCAGCGACCCGCGGGTCCGGAACGACCCCGCGTGGACCTTCCCGGTCCAGGACGTGGTGGTCGGGACCGTGCACGCGCTCGTTTCGGCGGGGCACACCTCCCGTGCGCTTCAGTTGGTGCGCTCCTACCTCGACGACCCGCCGGTGCCGCTCGACGACACCGCGCGCGCCGACCTCCTGGGTGCGTACGCCGGCACGATCCTGGTCAGCGACCCCGGCCAGGACCCGCTTGCCCCCGTCGAGGAGGCGCTCGCACTGGCCCCGGCCGACGAGAGGCGGCTCCGCGCCCGGCTGCTGGGTCAGCACGCGAAGGCGCTCGCCTGGCACGGCCGCCGCGACGAGGCCACCACCGTCGCGGCGGAGGCGCTGGCCGAGGCCGAGGCGCTGGAGATGCGCCGGCTGGCGGCCGACGTGATGACGACGCTGGCCCGCCTCGACACGATGAAGCAGCGGCCCGACGTGGCCCAGCAGACGCTCGAGCGCGCCGTCCAGCACGCCCAGGACGCCGGGGTGCTCGGCCCCGAGCTGCGGGCCCGGTACCTCCTCGGGCTGGTCCACTGGTCCGGGGCCGATTTCGCCTCGGCCCGGACCGCCTGGCGGGCGACCGTCCAACGGGCCCGCGAGTCCGGGCACCCGTGGAGCCCCTACGCCTTCGACGCGCGGTTCATGGACGCGCTGGCCGCCTACACCGAGGGTGCCTGGGACGACGCCGAGGCGATCAGTGACGTGACCGGTGAGGCGCCGCCGCGGCTGATCGAGACGCTGCTGCGCGCGAACGCGCTCGCGGTCGCTGCCGGCCGCGGCCACGACCGGGCGCGCGCGGCCCTCGCCGAGCTGGAGCAGTCGTGGCACCTCGACGGTCTGGTCCCGATCGCGGTCGCCTCCGCCGGCATCGACCTGCACGGCGACGCCGGTGACCTGGAGGAGGCCGCCGCCCTGCACGACCGGGCGGTGGCCGCCGTGCAGCGGGCCTGGCACCCGCGCTTCCAGGCACAGGTGCGGCTGGGGGCCCTGCTGCTGGGTCAGGTCGCCGCCGCGCTGGGCCGCACCGGTGGGGTCACCGCGGACCGGGAGCGCTGGGTCGAGCGCGCGGCGGCGCTGGAGCAGGTCGCCGCCGACGTGGTGGACCACGTCACCGGCGCCGGTGAGTCCTTCGGGCCCGAGGGCCGGGCGTGGCTCTCGCGTCTCGCCGCCGAGGCCGCCCGGGTCCGCTGGCTCGCCGGGATCGACGCCCCGACCGAGGAGGAGCTCGTGGCGGGCTGGCGCACCGCGCTGGCGGACGTGACGGCGTACGGTCACGTCTTCGAGGTCGCCCGGACCCAGGCCCGGATGGCCGAGGTCCTGCGCGCGACCGGGGAGACGGCCGAGGCTCGGACGCTGGTCGACCAGGCGCGGGAGACCGCGACCGCCCTCGGGGCGGCCCCGCTGCTGACCTCCCTGCGGGCCAGTGGAGCTCGGACGGTCCGCGCGCGGGAGGCAGCACCCACCGCTCTGACGCCCCGGGAGCGGGAGAGCCTCGGCCTGGTCGCCCTGGGCCGCAGCACCGGCGAGATCGGCAAGCGGCTGTTCATCAGCACCAAGACCGTGAGCGTGCACGTGTCGAACGTGCTCGCCAAGCTCGGCGCCGCGGGACGCACCGAGGCCGCTGCGATCGCCCGCGAGCGCGGCCTGCTGTGAGTGTGGGCCCGGCCCTACGATGAGCCGATGAGTGCCACCGATGCCCGGCTCGCCGCCATGCAGCCATCCAGCGCGACCGGGGCACGCATCCCCCGCGCGGACCTGCCGCCCGGCCCCCGCTGGCCGGCGCTGGCGCAGACGATCGCGTTCAGCCCGTTGCGCCACCGCTTCCTGCCAGCGATGCACCGCCGGTACGGCGACACCTTCACGGTGCGCACGCTGCCGAGGATGACCTTCGTGATGGTCAGCAAGCCCGCGGACGTGCGCGAGGTCTTCGCCGGCGATCCTGCGGTCTTCCACGCCGGCAAGGGCAACGGGGTCCTCGGCCCGGTGATGGGTCAGCACTCGCTGCTGCTCCAGGACACCGACGAGCACAAGCGCGCCCGGCGGTTGCTGATGCCCGCGTTCGCGGCCCGGGCCCTCGACGGGTACGCCGGCATGGTCGCCGAGATCGCGGCCGCCGAGGCCGAGCGGTGGGAGCCGGGGGTCCCGTTCCGGGCGCTGGAGCGGATGAACGCGCTCACCCTCGACGTGATCCTCCGGGTGGTCTTCGGCGTCACCGACGAAGACCGTCTCGCCGAGCTGCGCCCCCCGGTGGAGCGGACGGTGGCGATCTCCCCGGTGGTCCTCATGGGCTGGGGCTACCCGCGGCTGCAGCGCCTGGGGCTCTGGAAGCGTGCGGTGGCCAACCAGCGCGAGCTCGACCGGGTGATGTTCGCCGAGATCGCCGAGCGGCGTGCCGCGACCGATCTCGGGTCACGCAGCGACGTGCTCTCCCGGTTGCTCACCGAGACGCCGGAGGGTGAGGGCCTCGACGACGTCGAGCTGCGTGACCAGCTGGTCACGCTGCTGCTCGCCGGTCACGAGACGACTGCCTCCGCGCTCTCGTGGGCGTTGCACGAGCTGGCCGGCGACCGGGTGCTGCACGACCGCGCCCGCGCGGCCGCCCGCGACGGGGACGACGGCTACCTCGAGGCGGTGCTCAAGGAGGCGATGCGCTTGCATCCGGTCATCCCGATGGTGGTCCGTCAGCTCGTCGAGCCGGCGACGATCGGCGGGTGGGACCTGCCCGCCGGGGTGTTCGTGGCGCCGTCGATCATCCTCGCCCACGCGAACGGCGACGCGCACCCGGAGCCCGAGCGGTTCCGGCCCGAGCGGTTCCTCGAGGGTGAGGTGGCCCCGAACACCTGGATCCCCTTCGGTGGCGGCGTGCGGCGCTGCATCGGGGCCGGCTTCTCGCTGATGGAGGGGGTGGTCGTGCTGCGCGAGGTGCTCCGCCGGTACGACGTCAGCCGCCCGCCGCGCACCCGTGAGCGGCCGAAGGTCCGCAACATCACCACCGTGCCGGCCCACGGCGCGCGGATCGTGGTCACCCCCGCGCGCTGAGCGGCCCCGCGTGACCTCGCTTACGAGTGGTCGTTAGGGCACCGAGAACCGTTGCCGCGCACCAGGCGGCGGTGCCGACCTGCCCCTCCCAGGAGGCCCTGATGCCCACACCCCTGTCCCGACGTCGCCGCGTGCACGCCATCGCAACCCTCGTGGCCTGCGGCGCTCTCGTGCTCACCGCCTGCGGGAGCAGGATGACTCCCGAGACGGTCTCGCAGGCCGCGGGCGGTGGCAGCTCCCTGGGTGGGTCGTCGGCCGGCTCCGGCGGCGGGGACTTCGCCGGGGGCGGTGACGACGGGTTCTCGGACGTCGGCGACACCGCCGGTGGTGGAGGTGACGCGGGCGGCACGGCCGGCGGCGGCGGGGGCGCGGCCGGTGGAGGGTCGGCCGGGTCCGGCGGCGGCGGTGGCGGTGGCGGTGCGGAGTCCGGGGGGACCGGCAAGAACTCCGCTGGTGGTGGCACCAAGGCGGCCCCCTGCGACGGCTTCAAGAACCAGACCGGCATCACGGACAAGACGATCACCATCGCGAACGTCTCCGACATCTCCGGCCCCATCCCGGGCCTCTTCCAGGCCACCCAGGACGCCACCCGCGCCTACGCCGCCTTCTTCAACGCCAGCAACGACATCTGTGGCCGCAAGCTGGAAGTGGCCAACCTGGACAGCCGCTCCGATACTGCGGCGGACCAGGCGGCGTACCAGAAGGCCTGCCAGAGCGCCTTCGCCGCGGTCGGCTCGATGTCGGCGTTCGACTCCGGCGGCGCGAAGGTCGCCGAGAACTGCGGGCTGCCCGACATGCGTTCCTCGACCACGAGCAAGGAGCGCAACTCCTGCAAGACCTGCCTGGGGGCCCAGACGATCAACCCGTCGGTCGCCTCGTTGAGCGGTTTCAAGTGGTTCATCGGGAAGAACCGTCCGGCCACGCAGAAGGCCGCGTTCCTGCACATCCGTGCCGGTTCGGTGCCCGACATCCAGCTCGGCCGGCGCAAGGCCGCCGAGTCGGTCGGCTTCAAGACCGTCTATGAGGCCGGGATCGATATCACCGAGTTCAACTACGCGCCCTTCGTCCAGGCGATGAAGGAACGCGGCGTCACCTATGTCGACTTCGCCGGTGCCTACCAGCAGGCCACCCGTCTGGCGCAGGCGATGAAGCAGCAGGGGTTCAAGCCGGCCTTCACCCACTTCCTGCAGCCGATGTACACGCAGCAGCTGATCGAGACGGCCGGCAAGGACGTCGAGGACGTCTACCTCACGGTCAACCACGCGATGTACGACAACACCGCGAACAAGGAGATGGCCACCTATCTCGCCTGGCTGCAGCAGGTGAAGCCGGGCGCGAGCCCGACGACGTACGGCGTCTACGCCTGGTCGGCGGCCCGGATGTTCGTCGAGGCCTCGATCGAGCTCGGCGGGAAGCTCAATCGCGAGGCGCTCAACGCGGAGCTGCGCGGGATCCGGAACTGGACCAGCAACGAGCTGACCGTCCCTCAGTCGCCGGGCACCAAGCGCACCGCGGAGTGCACCTCGATCCTCCAGGTCAAGAACCAGAAGTTCGTCCGGGTCGCGCCGTCCCGTGGCTACCTCTGCAACGGAGTCGCCGACGTCAAGCTCTGACGGGACGCGTGCGGGAGCCACCCGGTCAGGGCAGTCCTCCGGTGGCGGACCCGGGGACCACCGAGACCTTGTCTCCCGCGATCCTGACCCGGATCGAGGCGGTGTTGTTGGTCTCGTCCTTCTCCCGGATGAGGTCGCGGGCGTCGGCGACGACCCTCACGACGTACTCCCCGTCGGGCACCCCCGTGATGTCCAGGGCCTGGTCAGGCAGCGAGGAGGGGTAGGTGTCCCCCCACCCCCTGCTCATCCCGTGAATCATCGCCAGCGTGTCGGGAAGACCCTTGGCGCACTGGGTCGCGTCCGAGTACACGATCGATTCCGGCACCCCCGGTCGGCCGGCCATCGGTGGGTAGGTCGTGTTGTCCTGCAGGCAGTACCCGTGCTTCTCGGCGGTCCGCATCGTGGTGCCGTCGGAGTCCAGGAGCTCGTAGTCGTCGAAGTCCTTGACGTGCCAGTGGTCGTGCCCGTCACCGGCGTAGTAGAACTCCGCGCCGCGCATGACCACGGACTCGCGCTGGCCGTTCGGGCGCAGGAACGTCTGGTACGCCCGCCAGGTGGTCGAGGACGGGGAGGACCGGTCAGCGACGAGCTCGGACGGGCCGTCTCCCACGTTGAGGGTGATCACCGGGAACTTCAGCAGCTTCCTCCCCGCGAGGTGGGGGAAGCCGTGGATGGTCGGTGCGGAGTTGACGATGAAGAAGCACGAACCACCCGACCGGTCCCGGTCACCCTTGCCGCACCTGTCCAGGTTCCTGATGCGGATGTCGGGCAGCAGGACGTCCGAGCTCGTCCGGGTGACGACGTTGATGCAGTCGGCCGCCTGTGCCTGGCGGGTCCTGGCTGACACCGCCGTCCACCTGCTCCACGACACCACCCACTCCTTGGTCCGCTGGTTCCAGGTCAACGAGCTGCTCCGCTCCTGGTCCAGCACCGCCACGGTCAGGTGCTCACAGGTGGTCGCGCCGTCGATCGTGCGCTCCTGGGTGACGGTCCTGGGCCTCGCGACGCCACGCACCTGGATCACGTTGGAGACGCGCAGCCGCTTGCCTCGTGCGAACGTCACTGTGCGGAACTGGGTCCTCCCTGTGCGGGTGATCCTTTGGGCCGGCAGCCGGTACCCACCGAGCCGGCGCTGGAACTTCTGCCCGCTCTTGCGCCACGCGCCGTTGACCTTGCGCTGCACGACGATGCGCTTGCGCACGCCTCTTGTGTTGCCGCTGAGATATCCCCTGATCGGGACCCTCGTCCCCACGTAGCGCGAGCCCGCCGAGTTCAGGGTGACCCGCACCCGCAGTGCTTTCCTCCGGTGGCCGGAGACGAGCCGCAGGGAGGGGTCGTGCCCGCTGTGGGCTGCCGCGTCGGGCGCGAGCCCTGGCGCCGCCCCCGGTGTCCCCGGCGCGACCACCGCGCCGACGGACGCCGCGGCGAAGACGAGCGCGAGCGTGATCACTGGTATCCGTGTCGAGCTCTTCACCGGCGCCCCCCGCCTGGGAATGTCCTTGTGGACGAGGGAACTCTCGTGGAGGAGCGTGAAAGATTGGTCACCCGCTCAGGCGAAGGCGGCGCGCACCTGCTCCTCGGTGAGGCCGTAGTCGGCGAGGTCGTAGCGGTGCTTCGGCCGACGACCGCCCTGGCGGGACTCCTGGTCGATGGCGCCGACCGCGTCGGCGGCACCCGCGGACCAGTCGAGGTCGAAGGCCTCGTAGATACCGCGCGTGGTGCCGACGGGGTCGGCGACGAAGGCCTGGTAGTCGATGTCGACGAACTGCGCGGCGTCGTACTTCTCCCGGGCCTCGTGGAAGCGACGGTAGGAGCGGCTGAGCATCTCCAGCTGCGTGCGCCCGATGGTCTCGCCTACGAAGGTCGTGGAGTGGCCCACCGTCGTCTCGGCCGAGAGCGAGCAGGCCGAGGCGATCGAGGTGACGGGGTCGCGGTGGGTGTAGACGACCAGCGCGTCGGGATAGACCGTCATCAGCGCGTCGAGCGCGGCGAGGTGCGACGGGTTCTTCAGCACCCAGCGCTTCTCGGGGTCGTTCAGCCCGATCATCTGCAGGTTCTGCCTGTGGCGGGCATAGGCGTCGGTCCAGTCCTGCGCAGCCAGCCATGCGGAGTAGCGGGGCACGTTGGCCAGTGACTCGTAGGACAGCGACTTGCCGGTCTGGCGCAGGATCCGCCAGCACTCCTCCACCGAGGTGGCATCCATGTAGTGGATTCCCATGAACTCCGGGCTCTCGATGTGGTGGGCGGAGAACGCCTGCTGCATCGCGGCGAAGATCGGGTCGTCGTCCCAGGTCTCCCGGGGTGGCCGCGGCTGGGGGAACTGGGTCAGCCACATCTCCAGGCCCTGGTGCTGCGGGTCGGCGTGCAGCAGCCGGTGCAGGGCGGTGGTGCCGGTGCGGGGCAGGCCCATCACGAAGATCGGCCGCTCGATCGGCACGTCGGCGTGCTCGGGGTGCTCGGTGAAGCGCAGCTGGGTGAGCAGCCGGCCCACGAGTGCGCTCTTGACCTCGGAGCGCTGGAAGTAGTTGCCCAGCGGGGTGAGGCCGGCCTCGGGGGAGGCGAGGTCCTCGACGAGCACCCGCAGGCCCTCCTCGTGGGCGTCGCCGCCCATGTCGGTCAGCCCGGTGGTGCGGACCGCGGCCGCGACGATGTCGTCGTAGCTGCCGACGTCCTCACGGGTCCGCGTCATGACGTTGTCGCTCATGCGTGGAACTCGCCGCAGTCGACGTTGAGGAGCTGACCGGTGACCGCGGAGGCCAGGTCGCTGGCGAGGAAGAGGGTGGCGCGGGCGATCTCCTCCGGCGAGGCGAGCCGACGCAGGTCGGTCGGTGCGGCCTTCTCGGCGTACACCTGCTCGTGGGTGGTGCCGGACTCGCTGGCGATCCACTCGAAGTAGCCCTTGTTGACGTCCTCGTAGATGTACGACGGCGCGACGCTGTTCACCCGGACCCCACGGGGGCCGAGCTCTGTGGCGATCGAGGAGGCGAGGTGCGCCAGGGCGCCCTTGGAGAGCTTGTAGCCGCTGTACTCCGGCTGCGAGCTGTGCACGACGCAGGAGTTGATCATCACCACCGAGCCCTTGGTCGCCGACAGCGCGTCGGCGAAGAGCGCGGAGAGACGGAGCGGGGCGAAGACGTTCGTCTCGTTCGCCTCGCGCAGCGACTCGAGCGAGAGCTGGGTGATGGGGTCCATCGGCGGGATGCCGAAGGCGTTGTTGAGCAGGCAGTCGACGCGGCCGAACTCCTCCAGCGCCCGCTCGACCAGCCGGGCCCGCTGGTCCTCGTCGGTGATGTCGGTGGGGACGACGAGGGCGCGGCGACCGTGGCTGCGGACGACCTCGGCCATCTTCTCCAGCCGCTTCTCGGTGCGGCTGACGAGCACCAGGTCGGCACCCATCTTGGCCGCCTCCTCGCCGAGCGCCCGGCCCAGCCCCGGGCCGACGCCCGACAGCACGAGGACCTTGTCCTGGAGCAGCGGGACCGGGGTGTAGCGCTCCTCGATCGAGGTGTCGTGCCAGGGCGTGTCGTCCGTCTGCGTGCTCAACTCAGCATCCTTCGGGCCACGGAGCGCTGCCGCGCGGCGATGCGCGCGGTCCGCTCCTCGGGGGTGATCGGGGCGAAGTGCGGCAGCGCCGACGCGACGTCGGCGATCTTGACCTTCTCGACGGTCGGGCCGTCGGCCTCGGAGAGGTCCCGCTCGAGCCGCTGCCAGCGCAGCATCATCGAGCCGGTGCGGTGGCCGGTGCACTCCAGCCAGTTCGCGATGCCGGGATCCTGCTCGCTGATGACGTAGCGCATGACCCCGTCGGGGTCGGTGACCGACTGCGCCTTCGTCATCGAGGTCTGGTGGGTCTCGTAGTCGGTGGAGGCGTACCAGTCCGAGCCGACCTGGATGGCCTGGTAGGAGCAGTCGGCGCACTCGGGGACGCTGACCACGAGCGCCTCGTCGTCGGCGAGCTCGTAGTGGCCGATCGAGGAGCGCTGCGACTCCAGCCCACCCGGGGTCGACCGGGGCGGGGTGAGCGTGTTGACCGGCTCCTTGTACTGGAAGAAGTGGGGGAAGGCGAGCCACGTCTGGATCGTCCCGGTCACCATCTTCGCGGCTACCTCGTACTTCTGGGCCAGCCGGCGGCGGGTCAGGGGGGCGGCCGGATGGCCGACGGAGTCGACCCGCTCGATCCACAGCGTTCCGCGCTCCTCGGTGTCCCAGTCGTTGAAGACCTCACGGACGATGAGGGTCTTGGCGCCCTCGCCGGAGACGAAGGTGCCCGGGGGCAGGTCGTCGTCGGCCCGCGAGGCGGGCAGGAAGCGGATCTCGAAGGACCCGTCGTCGGCGATGGGGAAGCCCCGGTCGTCGAACGCGGCGAGCGAGCCAGCCGGTGAGTCCGCGCTGTAGGTGCCGGCCATCACCTGGAAGGAGAGGTCGGCGCTGGTCCCGCGACGTCCGTGGACGACGTACTCGGCGTCGTCGCGGAGGTAGGCGTGGAAGTAGATCGCGTCGGGGTTGTCGAGGCCCTGGCGGGAGAACTGGTGGGTGGAGTTGATGAACAGCGGCCGGTCGAGGTCGTGGTCGAAGGCCAGCTGCAGCGAGGCACGGATCCGGCCCGAGAGGTAGTCGTAGCCCTCGAGCAGGTCCTGCTCGGTGCGCAGGAACGGCGCGGTGCGGATCAGCTCCTCCGCCTCGGCGATGGCCGCCTGCAGCGGAGCGGTGACGTCGCCGGGAACGGCGTCGCGGACCGCCTGGCCGACCGAGGCGTCGACGCTGGGGGCGCTCACGGTGCCACCTTCGCGATCACGTCGTCGCCGTAGCGCTGAAGGTGCTCGATCTTCTTCTCCAGCGGCTCGGTGTCCGGGCCCTTGATGTACGGCACCCGGAAGCCGACGATGCAGTCGGTGACGCCGCGCTCCTCGAGGCGCTTGACCCCGTCGGGGGTGTAGGCGTCGTAGGAGATGGCGTGCACCTCGAAGGGCTGGTCGGCGACGCCCTCGGCCTTGCGGATCTCGGCGAGACGGTCGAGCAGCCGGTCCAGCTCCTCACCGTCGCCGCCGGCGTGCATCCACCCGTCGCCGCGGAGCACCGCGCGCTTGAGGGCAGCGTCGCTGTGGCCGCCGACGAGCAGCGGGATCGGCTCGGTCGGGGCGGGCGTCTGCTTCATCTCGTCGATCTGGAAGAACTCGCCGTCGTAGGAGAAGAACTCCCCCGAGGTCAGCCCGCGCAGGATGTCCATGCACTCGTCCATCCGCTTGCCACGGCGCGCCCACGGGACGCCCATGGCCTTGAAGTCCTCCGGCCACGGGGACAGGCCGACGCCCAGCCCGAGACGGTTGCCCGAGAGGAACGCGATCGAGGACGCCTGCTTGGCCACCAGCACCGGCGGGCGCACGGGCAGCTTGAGCACGAACGGCGTGAAGCGGAGCGTGGTGGTCACCGCGGCGAGGTGGGTGACCAGCACCATCGTCTCGATGAACTCCTTGTCCTCGAGGAACTCCCGGTCGCCGGTGTCGGTGTAGGGGTACGTCGAGTCGGACTCGCGCGGGTAGATGAGGCTGTCGGCGACGGTGATGCTGGTGTAGCCCGCCGCCTCGGCCGCCTGGGCGAGGGGCGCGTAGTACTGCGCCTGGGTCATCGCCTCGGCATAGGTGAATCGCATGGGACCTCCGGGTTTGCTTCTCTTGAATATAGAACGTGTTCCACTTCTTGTGCCAGAGTTCACACCATGGACCTCCAGCAGATCTCCGACCGCCTAGAGATAGAAGACGTGCTCGCCCGCTACACCCGTGCGATCGACACCGGTGAGTGGGACGGCCTCGACACCGTATTCACGGCCGACGCCGCGATCGACTACACCGAGACGGGGGGCATCGCCGGCGCCTACCCCGAGGTCAAGGCCTGGCTCGCCGAGGCGCTCCCGATGTTCCCCCGGCGCCAGCACGTGCTCGGGCAGGTGATCTCTGAGGTCACCGGCGACGAGGCCGCGGTGACGGCGTACTTCCTGAACCCGATGGTGCTCGCGCAGGAGGACGGCAGCGAGCTGCTGTGGGAGTTCGGCGGCTTCTACCACCACACGATGGTCCGCACCCCGGACGGCTGGCGGTCGCGCCGGCTGCACGAGGAGCTGTGCTGGAAGCGTGGTATCTGAGCAGAACCGACCGTTCCTCGGACAACCGACTTGGGTACCACGGCGTCGTCTGACGACAATGGGGACCGGTACGGCGGAGGCGAGGGAGCAGATGGGCGGGGAGCAGCGGCCCGAGCAGGAGTGGTGGCGACCTGTCGTCACCGGGCTCGGCGCGCTCGTGGCGGTGAGCCTCGTGGTTGGGCTGGTCATCGGGCTCGGCGCGCTCGGGGCGACCCGGATGCTCGGCGGCGGCGACGGCACGACCACCGCCCAGCCCGAGCGCCTGGTGCTGCCCGAGACCGAGCGCACCGAGGAGGACCGCGGCGGTCTGCACGCGAACCCGGAGCCCTTCGTGCCCGTCGAGGAGCGTGAGGCCGAGGAGCAGGAGGCCCAGGAGGCCCAGGAGGCCGAGGACGAGGGCCGCAGGAACGACCAGGACGACAAGAAGAAAAAGAAGAAGAAAGAGGATGCGCCGCCGATCTCGATCTCGGCCAGCCCCATGAAGGTCTCCCCGATGGAGCGCGTCGACCTGACCGGGGTCTACCAGGGCGCCGAGGGGGCCCGGGTGGTGGTCCAGCGTCGCGATGGACGCCAGTGGGAGAGCTTCGGCGAGGTCTCCGCCACCGTGTCGGGCGGGACGTTCTCGACCTACATCCAGACCGGCCGCGAGGGTCGCAACTGGTTCCGCGTCTACGACCCGGCGGCCGACGTCGCCTCCGCCCCGGTGACCATCACCGTCGGTTAGCCTGCCCCTCCGCGGGGCCCGCGGACGCGGACGACGGGTCGGTCCTCGTCATCCTCGACGGCTCGGGGTCCATGCAGCACGACGAGACCGCCGTCCTCACCGAGGACGGGTCGCTCTTCCTCGAGAACGGTTACAACAGCGACGGGGTCGCCACGAGCTACATCGGTTCCTCTCCCGCGGCGGCGCGGTCATCGTGCTGCTGCGTCGGGTCAGCGCTCCCGGCCAGTCCTGACCGCAAGCCTGACGTGGGAGACGTGCGCGGCGGCACCCCCGCGTCCGCCCCGCACGCCACCTTGCGCCCGTGTCCGATCCAACGGCCACAAGCAGCTGAGCACTACCGTTCGTGAGTTTCGGAACGAATCGGGACGGGTTCGGGACGTTCCGGCTCCGCGCGAGCGCCGCCGTTCCTACGATGAGGGCCAGCGCGGGGCACCCGTCGTACGCCGAGATCGTCCGGCTGGTCGCCGAGCGCCGGGTGGCGCAGGGGGTGCCTGCCGCCCGCGCGCGTCCAGCGCGCACCACCGTCTACGGGGTGTTCCGCGAGGGCCGCATCCGAGTGGACGCGGGGCTGGTGGGCGAGATCGCCGGCGCCCTCGGGGCCAGCGGCGAGGAGGTCGCCGGCTGGGAGGCACGCTGCCGTGCCGCCCGCACCCGGACGGAGTCACGCGGGCAGCAACCTCCCGTGGAGCCCGGGGGGACCGACGTCCCTGCTCCTACCCCCGCAGCGGAGGCGCTGCCGACCGGGATGAGGGTGACGACCCGGGTGCGCTGGATCGTCCTCGCCGCCTGTGTCGCGGTGAACCTGGTCGGCCGTGGGTTCGTCGACCTGCTGGGTCTCCCGCTCTTCCTGGACATGACCGGCACCGCGACGGCCGCGATCCTGCTCGGCCCGTGGTGGGGGCCCTGGTCGGTCTGACCACGAACGGTGTGGGCGTGATCGGGAGCGGGTGGGTGTCGTTGCCGTTCGCGGCCGTCAACGTGGTCGGCGCGCTCGTGTGGGGCTACGGGGTGCACCGCTATGGGATGGGCCGCACGATCCGGCGCTTCCTCGCGCTCTGCGTGCTCGTCGCGCTGGCCTGCACGGCCGTGGCCGCCCCGATCGTCGTCCTCGTCTTCGACGGGACCACCGGCCACGGGACCGACCTGACGACCGCGACGTTCCAGGCCTCCCTGAACCAACTGGCAGCCTCGGCGCTCTCGGCGAACCTGCTCTTCTCGCTGGTCGACAAGCTGCTCAGCGGCTTTCTCGCGCTGGCGGTCCTCGAGGCGTGGACCGAGCGGCGGGCGCGCCCGCGTGATCAGGCAGGCGAGCAGACGACGACCGGGATCTCCCGGTCGGTCCACGACTGATAGGTCTCGAAGTCGGCGTAGAGCTCGACCAGGCGGGGCCAGAGCATGGCGCGCTCCGCGGCGTCGGCGGTGCGCGTCACCATCCGGCGTACGTCGCCACGGACCTGGACCTGGACCTCCGGGGTGGCCACGACGTTGCGGTACCACTGCGGGTGGGTTGGCAGGCCGCCCTGGGAGGCGACCACGACGACGTCCTCGCCGTCGCGCAGGTAGAGCAGCGGCGTGGTGAACTGCTTCCCGGACTTGCGTCCGGTGTGGGTGAGCAGGCAGACGGGCACCGGCTTGCGGAAGCCCGACATCACCCGCCACTTCCCGCCGATCCGGCCGCGGGTGCGCCGGTAGAGCCACACGTTGGCCCGGGACATGGCCTTGATGACCTTCGGCACGATCGGGTGGTCGAGGCCGTCGGGACGGGCCATGCGGGGGGTGCTCATGGAACCCAGCCTAGGGCAGTGCCGAGAACACGTTCTCGTTCCCGTCGGCAGGAATACCCGGGAGTGACCGCGGGTTAGTTGAGTTGAACGTGCTCAACTTTGTTGTCACACTCATCCGGACACGAACTTTCCGGGACCGGCAGAGCGTCGGTCCCGAGCGATCAGGAGGGATTCCCCCATGGCACGAGCTGTCGGCATCGACCTCGGTACCACCAACCGCGTCGTCGCCGTCCTGGTGGGCGGCGAGCCGACGGTCATCGCGAACGCCGAGGGAGCACGCACCACCCCCTCGGTCGTCGCCTTCGCCAAGAGCGGCGAGGTCCTCGTTGGGGAGGTCGCCAAGCGGCAGGCCGTCACCAACGTTGACCGCACGATCCGCTCGGTCAAGCGCCACATGGGCACCGACTGGAAGCAGAAGGTCGACGACAAGGACTTCACGCCCCAGCAGATCAGTGCGTTCGTCCTCCAGAAGCTCAAGCGCGACGCGGAGGCCTACCTCGGCGAGCCGGTGACCGACGCGGTCATCACCGTGCCCGCGTACTTCTCCGACGCCCAGCGCCAGGCCACCAAGGAGGCCGGCGAGATCGCGGGCCTCAACGTCTCCCGCATCGTCAACGAGCCCACGGCGGCCGCGCTGGCCTACGGCCTCGACAAAGAGAAGGACGAGAAGATCGCCGTCTACGACTTCGGCGGTGGCACCTTCGACATCTCGATCCTCGAGGTCGGCGAGAACGTGGTCGAGGTCATCTCGACCAACGGCGACACGCACCT
>JAUYLL010000144.1 GCA_030698375.1 Nocardioides sp.
GATCGCCCGCGCCGGGCTGGTGGAGGTGCCGCTCAACCCCGCGTCCGGGGAGGTCCTGGCCGGCTGGTGCCTGACCCGCTCGCGGGCCCGCGCCGTCGTCTGCGCCGCCGAGCTCCTGCCGCTGCTGGCCACGGCGCTGCCGGGCTCGGCCGTTGAGCACGTGGTCGTCGTCGGCGAGCGCCCGGCCGGGTGGACGGCGCCCGAGGGCGTGGTCCTGACGGACTTCGACGACCTGCTCTCGAGCCCGACCGGTGTGCTGCCGGAGGTCCGGCCGACCGACGCCTCGGTGATCCTCTACACCTCGGGCACCACCGGCCCGCCGAAGGGCGTCGTGCTCTCCCACCGCGCCAACGTGAACCTGGCGCGCCACACGGTCCAGCTGATGGGCTACACCGCGGCGGACCACCTCTACAGCGTCTTCCCGCTCTACCACTCGAACGCCCGGTACTGCTCGGTGATGGCCGGGCTGGAGGCCGGTGCGCGCGTCCTGCTGCACCGCCGCTTCACCGCGTCGGGGTTCTGGGACATCTGCCGCCGCCACGAGATCACCGCCTTCAACTACCAGGGCGCGATGATGAGCATCCTGCACAAGCAGGAGCCCCGCCCCGACGACGCGCAGCACTCCGTGCGGGCCGCGTTCGGCGCGCCCTGCCCGGCCGAGATCTTCTCCTCGTTCGAGGAGCGGTTCGGGGTGGAGCTGACCGAGATCTACGGCAGCACGGAGGTCTCGCTGGTCTGCGAGATGCCGCCGCAACGACGACGCATCGGCACCGCCGGGCAGGAGTCGGCGCTCTACCAGGTCGCGGTGGTGGACGACGACGACCATGAGGTGCCACCGGGAGTCCCGGGGGCGATCCTGGCCCGTCCCAAGCACCCGGGGTGGATGTTCGACGGCTACGACGGTGATTCCGCGGCGACCGCCGCCTCCTGGCGCAACCTCTGGTTCCACACCGGGGACCGCGGCGTCCTGGACGAGGACGGCTTCCTCACGTTCCTCGACCGGCTCAAGGACACCGTGCGTCGTCGGGGCGAGAACGTGTCCACCTGGGAAGTCGAACGGGTGGTCGCCGAGCACCCGGGCGTCGCCCAGGCGGCGGCGTACGGTGTCTCCTCCCAGCTCTCCGAGGAGGAGGTCATGGTGGCGGTGGTGCCGGCCCCGGGAGTCGACCTCGACCCGGCCGACCTCCTGGGCCACTGCGCGGGTCGCCTGACGGCGTTCGCCCTGCCCCGGTACGTCCGCACGATGGACGCGCTGCCGCTCACCCCCAGCCAGCGCGTCGAGAAGTACCGGCTGCGCGAGGAGGGCGTCACCACCGACACCTACGACAGGGAGGCCTCGTGAGCGAGGACGGACGCACAGTGGCGCACCTCGGCCCGTTCGAGCGCTTCCGGCTGGAGTCGCGGGACTCCGGTGTGCTGGTCGTGACCATGGCCCGCCCGGAGAAGCTCAACGCGATGGACCAGGTGTGGTTCGAGGAGCTGACGCGCCTGATGCGGGCGGTCGGCAAGGACGACGACCACCATCACCGGGCGGTCGTCCTCACCGGTGAGGGACGGGCGTTCTCGGCCGGCGGCGACATCGACATGTTCCACGACCTCGACGGTGACGTGGCGCGGGTGCGCCCGCACCTGGCGCGCGTGTACGACGCGTTCCACGCGGTGGAGACCTGTGCGGTCCCGGTCGTCGCAGCGGTCAACGGCATCGCGTTCGGCGGGGGCAGCGAGCTCACGCTCGCCTGCGACGTGGCCCTGGCCGCGGAGTCGGCCCGGTTCTCGTTCAAGGAGGCCTCCGTCGGGCTGATGCCGGGCTACGGCATCGTGCGCGGGCCCGACGTGATCGGGCGCCACTGGACCCGCTACCTGGCGCTCTCCGGCCGCACGGTCGACGCGCAGCGGGCCCGGGAGATCGGCCTCGTGCAGGAGGTGCACCCCGATGCCGACCTGCTCGCCCACGCGCTCGGGCTCGCCGAGGAGATGGCGGGCAACCCGCCCCTGGCGGTCCAGGTCGGCAAGGCCTTCCTCAACCGGGACACCGGGGGCGGCTACGCCGAGTCGGTCGAGGCGGTGGCGCTGCTCTTCGGGACGCGCGAGCACCGGGACGCGGTGGCTGCCTTTCGCGCCCGCCGGGCCTGAGGGCGTTGCGCACCGTCACCGTCAGAGGTAGATTGCTGATCATGAACACCATGAATTCTTGAGGAGGCCCCCGTGGGCAGCATCCACGTGACCGAGCGCCGGGACGTCGTCTGGATCACCATCGACGCCCCCGAGCGACGCAACGCCTACGACCTCGACATGGCGCAGGAGATGATCCGCGCCGTCGAGGATGCGGCCGAGGCCACGGCCGTGGTCGTGCAGGGCGCCGAAGGCAGCTTCTGCGCCGGCGGGGCCCTGACCCAGCTGGGCGAGCCCGACCCCGCCCAGCTGCGCCGGTTGTTCACCACCTCGGCCCGGCTCCTGGACACCATCCGGGCCTGCCCCCGACCGGTGATCGCCGCCGTGGACGGTGCCGCTGCCGGTGGTGGCAACGAGCTCGTGGTGGCGTGCGACTTCGCGATCGCCACCGAACGGGCCACCTTCGGCCAGACCGGCCCGAAGGTGGGGTCCGCCCCGGTGCTCGGTGCGACGAACGTGCTCGCGGTGCAGGTCGGTGAGCGTCGCGCCAAGGAGATGGCGATGATGTGCCGCCGCTACACCGCCGCGCAGGCGCTGGAGTGGGGCCTGGTCAACGAGGTCGTGCCGAACGACGGCCTCGACGACGCGGTCGAGCGCTGGCTCGACGAGATCGACGCGCTGAGCCCCCGCTACCTCGAGATCGCCAAGACCAGCTCCAACCAGTGGTGGCACCAGTCGCGCGACAACATGGCCGCCAACCTCGGTGCCCTGGTCCAGGCGATCGGCAGCGAGGACATGCTCGAAGGCGCTCGAGCCTTTCTCGAGAAGCGCAAGCCCGACTTCCGCGGCTCTCGCCGCCGGCAGTCCTGACGAGGGATGACCCTGTGACCTTCCGCTACTACCGAGACCTGACGCCCACCTTCGCGGACCGCCGCGACTGGGCCCTTCCGACCGTGCTGCGGCACTGGGCCGAGCAGCGTCCCGACGCCGTCTGGCTGGACGCGCCCGAGGAGGAGCTGCGCTGGACGTATGCCGAGACCCTCGCGGCGGCCGAGCGCGCCGGACGGGTCATGCTCGCGGCCGGTGCCGCGCCCGGTGACCGTGTCGTGATCGTGGCGCAGAACTCCAGCTTCTTCGTGCGCGGCTGGCTCGGCACCGCCGTCGCCGGACTGGTCGAGGTGCCGATCAACACGGCGTACGAGCGTGACTTCCTGGCCCACCAGGTGCGCACCGTCGAGGCCACCATGGCGCTGGTCGACGACGTCTACGCCCACCGGTTCGTCGAGGTCCGCGAGGCGGCGTCCACGATCACCACGTTCTTCGTGCACGACACCGGTCAGCAGGCCGAGGCGATCGCGCTGCTGCGTGACGCCGGGTGGGACGCCCGTCCCGCCGAGGACCTCGAGCAGGAGCCGGCCGACGCGCCCTCCCTGCCGGTGGTGGGCCACTCCGACCTCGCGTCGGTGCTCTTCACCTCTGGCACCACCGGTCCGTCCAAGGGCGTCGCGATGCCGCACGCCCAGATGTACTTCTTCGCCGACGAGTGCGTCTCGCTGGTCCGCCTCGGGCCCGACGACGCCTGGATGGCGACCACCCCGCTCTTCCACGGCAACGCCCAGTTCATGGCCGCCTACCCGACCCTCGTGGCGGGCGCCCGGTTCGTCGTCCGCAGCCGGTTCAGCGCCAGCCGCTGGGTCGACCAGGTGCGCGAGAGCGGGGTGACCGTCACGAACTTCATCGGCGTGATGATGGACTTCGTGTGGAAGCAGGACGTCCGGCCCGACGACGCCGACAACCCCCTGCGCTGCGTCTTCGCGGCGCCGACCGCCTCGACGCTCGTGGAGCCGATGCGGGAGCGCTTCGGCATCGAGGCGTTCGTCGAGGTCTTCGGCCTGACCGAGACCTCCGCGCCGATCATCTCGCCGTACGGCGTGGACCGGCCGGCGGGTGCCGCGGGACTGGCCGCCGACGACTTCTTCGACGTGCAGTTGGTCGACCCCGAGACCGACGAGCCGGTCGCCGTCGGCGAGGTCGGCGAGCTGGTGGTGCGGCCGCGGATGCCCTTCCTCTGCAGCAACGGCTACTTCAACAACCCGGAGAAGACCGTCGAGGCCTGGCGCAACCTGTGGTTCCACACCGGTGACGCGCTGCGTCGCGACGAGGACGGCTGGTTCTACTTCGTCGACCGGTTCAAGGACGCCCTGCGTCGCCGCGGCGAGAACATCAGCTCCTACGAGGTCGAGACCGCGGTGCTCAGCCACCCCGCGGTGGTCGAATGTGCGGTGATCGCCGTCCCCGCCGACACCGAAGCCGGTGAGGACGAGGTGATGGCCTGCGTGGTCACCCGCGACGAGGTCTCCCCCGAGGACCTCTGGGCCTGGTGCGCGGAGCGGATCCCCGCCTTCGCGGTCCCGCGGTTCCTCCGGATGGTTCCCGAGCTGCCGAAGACCCCGTCGCAGAAGGTCCAGAAGGCCGCGCTCCGCGAGATCGGCATCAGCCCCGACACCCACGACCGCGACGCCCTCGGCGTCTCCTGAGGAGCCTTCGTGCACCCCTACCGCAGCGTCCTGTTCGTCCCCGCCCACAAGCCCGACTGGGCCCGCAAGGCGCTGGCCAGCGGCGCCGACGCCGTGGTGCTCGACCTCGAGGACTCGGTGCCCGCCGCGCACAAGGAGGCGGCGCGCGCGACCGCGCGGCAGACGCTGGAGCAGCTGCGTGAGGAGGGCGTCACCGCCGGGCTCCTGGTGCGTCCCAACGCCCTCGACACCGGGATGGCCGGTGCCGACCTCGAGGCCGTGACGGGACCCTGGCTCACCGGGGTCTTCGCGCCCAAGATTCGCGACGCCCGTGACGTCGTGCGGTGGGAGTCGCTCATCGACTGGTTCGAGGTCCGCAACGGAGCCCAGGACCTGGAGATGATCGTGCCGGTCGAGATGATCGACGCGATCACCAACGCCGTCGAGATCGCCGGGGCCTCACCCCGCGTCGGCGCGATGATCGGCCCGACCTCGCGGCACGCCGACATCGCCAAGGCGGTCGGCTACCGACAGACCCCTGGCGGGCTGGAGACGCTCTACCTGCGCAGCCGCATCCTGCTGGCCTGCCGCCAGCACGGTCTGCACGCGCTCACCGGACTGTGGGAGGAGCTCGAGGACCTCGACGGGCTGCGGGCCTTCGCCGACCACGGGCTCGACCTGGGCTTTCGGGGCCAGATCGTCATCCACCCCTCGCACGTCGCGACGGTCAACGACGTCTACACGCCGAGCGACGCGGAGGTCGCGCACTACGAGGCACTCGTCGCGGCCGTCGAGCAGGGTGAGCGCGAAGGCGCGGGTGCGGTCCGCTTTGGCGGCGAGCACGTCGACATCGCACACGCTGAGCGGGCGCGGGACTGGCTCGTGCACGCGCGCCGGGTGCGCGGCGAGGGCTGAGGCCCGCGCCGGCGCGTCAGCTGCCGGACCAGACCGGGTCGCGCTTCTCCACGAACGCTGCCGCACCTTCCTTGGCGTCGGCGGAGTTCCGGATCGGGTCGACGACGTCGTGCTGGCGGGTGAACTTGTCGGGCAGCGGCCAGTCGACCGACTCGACCAGGACCTGCTTGGAGGCGGCGAGCGCGAGCGGCGCGTTGGCGGCGATCTCCTCGGCGAGGCCGAGGGCGACGTCCAGCGCCGAGCCGGGCTCGGCGAGCCGGTTCACCAGGTGTACGTCGGCAGCCTCGGCGGCCGGCCACATGCGGCCGGTCAGCACCAGCTCCATCGCCAGGTGGTAGGGCACGCGGTGCTGGAGGCGGAGGAGGCCGCCCGCGGCGGCGGTGAGCCCGCGCTTGACCTCGGGGAGCCCGAACTTGGCGTTGTCGGCGGCGACCACGAGGTCGCAGGCCAGCACGATCTCGAATCCGCCGGCCAGGGCGTAGCCCTCGACCGCGGCGATGATCGGCTTGCGGGGCGGCTGCTGGACGATGCCGGCGAACCCGCGGCCCTCGACCACGGGGCGCTCGCCGCGGGCGAAGCCCTTGAGGTCCATGCCCGCGCAGAAGGTGCCACCGGCGCCGGTGATCACCGCGACGCTGAGGTCGGGACGGGCGTCGAAGTCGGCGAGCGCGTCGGCGATCTGGTGCGCCATCGTCATCGACATCGCGTTGCGCGACTCCGGTCGGTTCATCGTCAGTACGAGGACGCGGCCGCGCTCCTCGACGAGCAGGTCCTGGGGGTCGGGGCTGGACACGGGTGCCTCCTGGGGCGTGCGTCGACGGGGTCGGGTCAGCGGGGGGCCATGCGGATCGCGCCGTCGAGGCGGATCGTCTCGCCGTTGAGGTAGGGGTTCTCGACGATCTGCTGGGCGAGCATGGCGAACTCGTCGGGCTGGCCGAGGCGGGCCGGGTTCGGGACCTGGCCACCGAGCCCGTCACGGATCTCCTGGGAGAACCGCGCCAGGATCGGGGTGTCGAAGACCCCGGGCGCGATGGTGTTCACGCGGATGTTCTTGGTCGCGAGGTCGCGGGCGGCGACGAGGGTCATGCCGACGACCCCGGCCTTGGCCGAGGCGTAGGGGATCTGGCCGACCTGGCCCTCCCACGCGGCGACCGAGGCGGTGAGCACGCAGACGCCGCGCTCGCCGTCGACGGGTTCGTTCGCGGCCATCCGCGCGGCCGCGAGCCGGAGCACGTTGAAGGTGCCGACCAGGTTGATGCGGACCAGGTCGGTGTAGAGGTCGAGGTCGCCCGGGCTGCCGTCGCGGTTGACCAGGCGCACGGTGCCGCCACGTCCGGCGCAGTGCACCAGGGCGCGCAGCGGCGCCACGGCCTCGGCGGCGTCGAGCGCGCGCCCGACGGCGTCGGAGTCGGTGACGTCGGCGTGGGCGAAGGTGCCGCCGATCTCCGCGGCGAAGCTGGTGCCGAGCTCCTCGTTGAGGTCGACGACCACCACGTGCGCACCCGCCGCAGCGAGGCGACGGGCGGTCGCGGCGCCGAGCCCGGAGGCTCCGCCGGTGACGAGGGCCGAGGTGCCGTGGACGTCCATGGGTCTCCTAGGAGAAGTAGGGAGAGGAAGAGGGGGTCAGAGGCGTTCGATGAGCGTGGCGTTGGCCATCCCGCCGGCCTCGCACATCAGCTGGAGCCCGAACTGCTGGTCGTTGTCCTCGAGCGCGTGCAGCATCGTGGTCATCAGGCGGGCCCCGGAGGCGCCCAGCGGGTGGCCGAGGGCGATGGCGCCGCCGCGCGGGTTCACGCGGTCGGGGTCAACGTCGAACTCGGCGAGCCAGGCCAGCGGCACGGGGGCGAAGGCCTCGTTCACCTCGACGTGGTCGATGTCGGACAGCGCCACGTCCGAGGACGCGAGCAGCTTGTGGGTGGCCGGGATGGGTCCGGTCAGCATCAGCAGCGGGTCGTCGCCGACGACGGCCATCGACCGGACGCGGGCGCGCGGGGTCAGGCCGAGCTCGGCGCAGCGGGCCGCGCTCATCACGAGCAGGGCGCTGGCGCCGTCGGTGATCTGGGAGGAGTTGCCGGCGGTGACGCTCCAGGCGACCTCGGGGAAGCGCTCGCGCAGGGCGTCGGTCTCGAAGACCGCCTTCAGCTGGCCGAGCTTCTCCACGGTGCTGCCCGGCCGGATGCTCTCGTCGCGGTCGGCGCTGCCCGAGGGTGTGTCGATCGTCAGCACCTCGCGGTCGAACGCGCCCGACTCCTGGGCGGCGGCGGCCAGGTGGTGGGAGCGCACCGAGTACTCGTCGAGCTGTGACCGGTCGAGCTTCCAGCGGGCCGCGACCAGCTCGGCCGCGACGCCCTGGGAGACCAGGCCGGGTGCGTAGCGCTCGCGCACCCGCTCGCCGTACGGGTCGGCGTCCATCCGGGCCGAGCCCATCCGGACCCGGCTCATCGACTCCACGCCGCCCGCGACGACGACGTCGTAGGCGCCCGCGCGGATGCCCTGGGCGGCGAAGTGCACCGCCTGCTGGCTGGAGCCGCACTTGCGGTCGATCGTCGTGGCCGGGACGTGGGCGGGGAAGCCCGCGCCGAGCCACGCCATCCGGCCCGGGGTGGCCGACTGCTCACCGACCTGCGAGACGCAGCCGATGATCACGTCGTCGACGGCGCCGGGGTCCAGGGCGGGGGAGCGGCCCAGGAGTTGCTCGAGGACCTGGCTGAGCAGGTCCACGGGGTGCACCCCGGCGAGCGAGCCGTCCGGGCGACCGCGTCCGCTGGGGGCGCGGACCGCATCGACGATGACGACGTCACGGGGATCTAGAGTCTCAGCCATACCTATTGCTTATCATGATATGCATGAGAGCGTCCAGTGTTGCGGGGCTCACCGAGCGCCGCTCGCGAGCGTCGAGGGCCGGCTGTCCGGAATGTGTTGACGACCTGGCAAACATGAATCTAGGATAATGATTACAACCGAGGAGGTGGCCATGACCGCTCACGAAGAGCTGGCCGAGATCCGGCAGCTAGCGGCCCGGGTCGCGCAGGACGTCTACGCGCCGAAGGCCGAGCAGCTGGACGTCAACCGCACACCCATCAGCCCCGAGGAGCGTCGCCGACTCGGCGAGCTCGGGTTCCTGGGCATCGCCCACCCCGAGAAGTACGGCGGCGCCGGCGCTCCCCTGAGCGAGGCGCTCGCGGTGATCGAGGAGTTCGCCAAGGTGTGCCGCCCCGCGGCCTTCCAGATCTTCGAGGCGAACACCGGTCCCGCCCAGGTCATCACCCACCTGGCCAGCGAGGAGCAGAAGCAGCGCTGGCTGCCCTCCATCGTCTCCGGCGAGAAGACGATGGCCGTCGCCATCTCCGAGCCGGACGCCGGCTCGGCCGCCACCGACATGCGCACCACCGCCAAGCCGACCGACGACGGGTTCGTCCTCAACGGCACCAAGCGGTGGATCTCCAACGGCGGCGAGGCCGACCAGTACCTCGTCTACTGCCGGCTCTCCGACGCACCGGGTGCCAAGGGCATCGGCGCCATCGTCGTCGACAAGGGCACCCCCGGCCTCAGCTTCGGTGCCGGCGAGCGGCTCATGGGCTTCCGGGGCATCCCGTCGGCCGACGTGATCATGGACGACGTGCACGTGCCCGCCGAGAACCTCGTGGTCCCCGCGGGCGACTTCGGCAGGCTGTTCGGCATCTTCTCGATCGAGCGGCTCGGCAACACCACGATGAGTGTCGCCATCGGGCAGGCCGCGCTCGACAAGACCGTGCAGTACGTCCAGGAGCGCGAGCAGTTCGGCAAGCCCCTCGTGGAGTTCCAGAGCGTCCAGGTGGTCCTGGCCGACATGGTGCTCCAGGTCGAGGCCGCCCGCCTGCTGCGCGACGAGGCCGCGGCGAGCGTGGACGGCACCACGGGCCTGCCCGACCCGCTGAAGGTGTCGCTGGCCAAGTGCACCGCCAACGAGATGGCCAAGAAGGTCACCGACATGGCGATGCAGCTGCACGGCGGCAACGGCTACACCGAGGAGTACGGCATCGAGCGCCTGCACCGCGACGCCCACGGCTGGGCGATCGCCGGCGGCACGCCCACGATGCAGCGGATCCGGATCGTCTCGGAGCTCCTCGGCCGCAAGTTCGACCAGCGACGCTGAGGCTGACCCCGCGCACCACCACACTGGCCGCGTGCCACGACCGCCCGCGGTCGGGAAGGATGGAGAGATGTTCGACCTCACACCGGAGCACCGCAAGATCCAGGACGTGGCCCGCGAGGTGGCGGCCGCGGTCGATCCCTTCGCGGGCGAGGCCGACGACTTCCTCGAGGTCCACCCGGGGGTGCGGGACGCCCTGCGCGACAGCGGGCTCGCCCGTCTCGTCGTCCCGGCGGCGTACGGCGGCACCGACGACGTGCTCGACCCGCTCGCCCTCGCGGTGGTGCGCGAAGCGCTGATGTACAGCTCGGCCCACCTCGACTCGCTCTTCGGGATGCAGGGCGTCGGGAGCTACTCGCTGTCGGTGGGTGGCTCGGAGGAGCTCAAGCAGGAGTGGCTGCCGAAGGTTGGGCGGCTCGAGGCGATCGCGGCGCTCGCCCTCACCGAGCCCGACGTCGGCTCGGACCTGCGCGGCGTCTCGACCACCATCGTCGAGGACGGCAGCGACCTGGTCGTGAACGGACGCAAGTCCTTCATCACCAACGGTGGTGCGGCCGACTTCTACTGCGTCATGGCCCGCGAGGGCGAGGGCTGGAGCATGGTGCTGGTGCCCGCGGACACCCCGGGACTCACCATCACCCGCGGCGACGACCTCATCGCCCCGCACATCCTCGGCGAGCTGACCTTCGAGGACGCCCGCGTGCCGGCAGGCAACCGGCTCGGCGTCCCCGGCAAGGCGTTCTCGCTGATGCTGCAGACCCTCGCCGTCTTCCGCGTGACCGTCGCCGGCTCGGCGGTGGGGCTGGCCCAGGCCGCCCTCGACGAGTCGCTGCGCCACGCCACCACCCGCGAGCAGTTCGGCAAGCCGCTGATGGCCCTGGGTGCCGTCTCGCAGGGCATCGCCCAGTCGTGGACCGACGTGGAGACCTCCCGCGCGATCGTCTACCGCGCCGCGGCCCTGGCCAAGGACGACCCGCTCGCCCACCTCGACCTCTCCTCGATCGCCAAGGTCAGCGCCACCGAGGCCGCCGGCCGCGTGGTCGACCGCTCGGTGCAGCTGATGGGCCGGTTCGGACTCGTCCGCGGGTCGAAGATCGAGCGGCTCTACCGCAACGCCCGCCCGTTGCGGGTCTACGAGGGCGCCACCGAGGTGCTGCTGGACTCGCTCGCCCGACGTCTCGCCAAGGGCGGTGCCTGATGGACCTCCAGCTCACGGACCGGGTGGTCCTGGTCACCGGCGCCAGCCGCGGCCTCGGTGCCGCGATGGCGCTGCGCCTCGCGGCCGAGGGGGCGCTCGTCGTCGCCGCGGCCCGCAGCAAGGACAGCCTCGCGGAGGTCGCCGCCCGCGGCGAGGGCCGCATCTCGACCATCGAGGCCGACATGCGTGACCACGCGTCGGTCGCCGGGCTGGTCGACGAGGTCGTGGCCCGCCACGGACGCATCGACGGCCTGATCAACAACGCCGGCATCGCCCCCGCAGGGAAGTTCGTGGACCAGGACCCCGCCATCTGGCAGGACGCCCTCACCGTCAACGTCATCGCGCCGATGCTGCTCGCCCAGGCGGCCGGCGCGAAGATGATCGAGCAGGGCGGTGGCCAGATCGTCAACGTCGCCTCGACCACCGGCATCCGCGGCAAGCCGTACCTGGTCGCCTACTCGACCTCGAAGGGTGCGGTCGTCCGGTTCACCGAGGCGCTCGCCGCGGAGTGGGCGGCCAAGCAGGTGCAGGTCAACTGCATCGCGCCGGGCGCCTTCGTCACCGACGCGCAGAAGGCCGTGACCGAGTCCGCGGAGCTGCTGGCCAAGCGCGTCGCGAAGATCCCGGCGGGTCGGATGGCCGACCCCGAGGAGATCGTGCCGCTCGCCTGCCTGCTCGTCTCGCCCCTGTCGTCCTTCACCACCGGAGCGGTCTTCGTCGTCGATGGCGGCGAGTCCGGGAAACTGTGAGTCACTCATGATCATCGATGCACACACCCACGTCTGGCCCGACAAGATCGCCCACGCGGCGTTGGGCGCCAACCCGGTCCCCGGGCTCGTGGCCCGCGGCGACGGCACCGTGAGCGGGCTCATGGCCGACATGGCGCGCAGCCAGGTCGAGATAAGTTGCTGCCTCGGCATCGCCAACGAGGCCCGCCACGTCGACCGCGTCAACGAGTTCGTCGCCGACCTCGTCGACAAGCGCAGGTTCGGCTTCGGGACGGTCCACGTGGACCTCTCGGTGGAGGAGAACCTCGCCAGCCTCCGGCGCCACGGCGTGACAGCGGTGAAGATCCACCCGCTGTTCCAGAACTACGCGCTGAACGACCCGCGGCTATGGGAGATCTTCGAGGCCTTCGGGAGCGAGTTCGCGGTCATCACCCACGTCGGTGAGGGCGGCGACGCCTACCGCAACACCCTCTCCAGCCCGAGGATGATCCGTGACATCGCCACGCAGTTCCCCGACCTGCGGCTGATGGCCTGCCACTTCGGCGGCTACAAGATCCTCGACGACGCCGAGGAGATGCTCTCCGGCGCCGACGTGATCCTCGAGACGTCCTGGCCGCCCACCCTGAAGACGCTGCGCCCCGAGCGGGTACGCCGGCTCATCCAGAACCACGGCGCCGAGCGGGTCGTCTTCGGCTCTGACTGGCCGATGACCAGCCCGCAGGAGGAGATCGAGGCGATCCAGGGCCTCGGTCTCACCGACGACGAGGAGAAGTCCGTCCTCGGCGGCACGCTGGCCCGGGTGCTGGGGATCGACTCCCCGTGGGCCCGCTGAGCCGATCGGCTCAGGGCCTGGCTCAGGGCCTCAATCTCAGAAGCTGTTGCTCCACACGATCGGTGCCGCCAGCACGTCGGGGAACTTCCGCTCGGCGTACTTGAGGTACTGGTCGATGTGGTCGCGCATCGCGTCGGCCGACGCGATCGGGTCACGGGTGGCGATCGCCTCGTAGATGCTGAGGTGCGCCTTGTGGACGGCGCTGCGCCGGACCTTGGGGTAGTCGATGCCGATGGCGGAGCCGTCGAGGATGCCCAGCAGGGCATCGACGAGGTAGCCGAACATGGCGTTGCCCGAGCCCCGGGCGATGACGTCGTGGAACCGCTTGTTCTCCTCGAGGAAGACCGACTGGTCGTCGAGGTGTTCCTGCATGGTGTCGACGCTGCTGCGCAGGTCGGCGAGCTGCTCGTCGCTCATCCGCTCCGCGGCGAGCTGGGCCATCATCGGCTCGAGACCGCCGCGGGCCTCGGCGATCGTGCGGAACGGGGCGTTGGCGAACTGGAGCAGCAGGGTCAGCGACGTGGCCAGGCTGGTGGCGTCGGGCTGCTGGACGACGGGGCCGCCGCCGGGGCCGGGCTTGAGGGCGATGACGCCCTGGAGTTCGAGGAAGCGCAGCGACTCGCGCAGGGTGCCCCGGCCGACGTTGTACTCCTCGAGCATGATCCGCTCGGGGGGCAGCCGGTCGCCGACGGTGTTGCCGCGGCGGTTGATGTCGGTGACGATGCGTTGGGCCACCAGCATCGCGGTCTTCTGCGGCCGCGGTGTCGCGATGGTCATCGACCTTCCCCCTCGGGTTCGTCGGTCACGGCGGCGCCGTGGGTCGGGTGTTGCTGAATCATACGCAGGGTTTCGCGCTGATCATGGAGGTACCGAACCCGGGCGTGCCCCCGGCCGGGGGTACCGGAGAGCACGGTGCGCATGGTGAGCTCCTCAGCCCGTGACCACGCCGGCGGCAGCGAGTGCCGCGAGCCGGTCGTCGGCGAACCCGAGCTCGCCGGCCAGGACCTCGCGGGTGTGCTCGCCGATGGCAGGGACACCGTCGTACGTCGGGCCCGCGTAGTCGCTCATGTGCAGCACCGGCCCGGGGGTCAGGGCGTTGCCGAGGACGGTGCCGCCGAGCTCGACGAGCGTGCGCTCCGCGAAGTGCGGGTCGCGGGTGATGTCGGAGGCGTCGTTGACCGCGGCGGCGACGACCTCGTGCGCGTCGAGGTCGGCGAGCACCTCGTCCCGTCCGCGCTGGCCGACCCACTCGATGACGATCTCCTGCAGCGACTCGTTGTTGGCCATCCGGGCGACGTTGGTGGCGTAGCGCTCGTCGGTCTTGAGGTCGGGGCGGCCCATCGCGTCGAAGAGCCGCATCGCGATGGTCTGGTTGGAGCCGGCGATCGAGAGCCAGCGCTCGTCGGCGGCCTGATAGATGCCGCGCGGGGACGCCGCGCCCGAGGCGTTGCCGTGCCGCTCCATGATCTCGCCGGTGGCGGTGTAGTTGAGCACGGCGTCGCCGAGGATGAACATCAGCGGCTCGTAGAGCGCGACGTCGACCTCGGAGCCGGTGCCGCGGGCCTCCCGCTGGTAGAGCGCCATCGCGGTGCCGAAGGCCGCGGAGATGCCGGCGATCGAGTCGGCGAAGCCGAACGGGGGAGCGGTGGGCGGCGTGTGCGGCCAGCCGTTGAGGAACGCGTAGCCGCTGGCGGTCTCGGCGACGGTGCCGAACCCGGGGCGCTCGCGGTACGGGCCGGTCTGGCCGAACCCGCTGACCCGGGTCATCACCAGGCCGGGGTGCTCGGCGGAGAGGTCCTTGTAGCCCATGCCCCACGCCTCCATCCGGCCAGGACGGAAGTTCTCGATGACGACGTCGGCGCCTGCGATGAGCTCGCGGGCCACCTCGCGTCCCTCGGGCGAGCGCATGTCGATGCCGACCGAGCGCTTGCCGGAGTTCAGGCGCGAGAAGCCGATGGCGAGGCCCTCGTGGGCGGGCTGCCACTGGCGGGCGAAGTCACCCTGCGTGGGGTCCTCGATCTTGACGACGTCGGCGCCGAAGTCACGCAGCATGCGGCCGGCGGTGGGGGCGGCGTACATCGAGCCGAGCTCGATCACGCGGATGCCGCTCAGCGGTGCAGCGGAGGCAGGGTGGGTCACGACGCATCCTCGTCTCGACAGTCAATCAATGACTATGAATCGTAGCATTCTGGGACGGGGCGTGACAATGGTCGGCGGTCGCCACGACAACTGACGGCGTACGACGCCGAACCGGGCGATCCGCGGTCGTACGCCGTCAGTTGCTGGAGCCGGACGGCTCAGTAGGTGTAGAAGCCCCGGCCGGTCTTGCGGCCCAGGAGGCCGGCGTCGACCATGCGCTGCAGCAGCGGGGGTGCGGCGTACAGCGGCTCCTTGAACTCCTCGTAGAGCGAGAGCGCCACGGCCTGGGTGGTGTCGAGGCCGATGAGGTCGGCGAGGGCGAGGGGGCCCTGGGGGTGCGCGGCACCGAGGACGAGGCCGCGGTCGATGTCCTCCGCGCTGGCGAAGCCGGACTCGAGCATCCGGATCGCCGAGAGGATGAAGGGGATCAGCAGCGCGTTCACGACGAAGCCGGCCCGGTCCTGGCAGAGGATCGACTTCTTGCCGAGCGTCTCCTCGACCAGCGCCCGCGAGCGCTCGGTGGTCTCGTCGGAGGTGAGCAGGCTCGGGACCAGTTCGACCAGCGCGAGCACCGGGACCGGGTTGAAGAAGTGGATGCCGATGACCTGCTGCGGCCGCTCGGTCACGACCCCGAGCTTCATGATCGGGATCGAGGAGGTGTTCGACGCCAGGATCGCGTCGTCGGCGGTGATGATCTTGTCGAGGCTCCGGAAGAGGTCGACCTTCGCGGTCTCGTCCTCGACGATCGCCTCGACGACCAGGTCACGGTCGGCCAGCGCGTCCAGGTCGGTGACGACCTCGATCCGCTCGAGCACGTCGGCCGCGGAGCTGATCTTGCCCTTGGCCTCGGCGCGGGCCAGCGACTTCTCCAGCCGCGCCCGGCCGGCGTCGGCCGCTGCCTGGCTCGACTCCACCACGCGCACCCCGAGGCCCGCGCGTGCGGAGACCTCCGTGATGCCCGCGCCCATCAGCCCGCACCCGACCACGCCGATCCGCTCCACGTCGTTCCTCCTGCTCGATGTCGCCTGGTCTCGCAGGCTACGCCGGTCGGTCGGGTACGCCGCCGCGGGCCGCCGCTCTCAGCCCTTGCGCGCGCGAGCCGCCATCCGGCCGCGGAGGTTCGCGTCGAGCTCGACCTTGCGGATCCGCACCGAGTCCGGCGTGACCACGACGCACTCGTCCTCGCGGCAGAACTCCAGGCACTGCTCGAGGCTGAGCTTCCTCGGCGGGATCAGCTTCTCGAAGTTGTCGGAGGTGGAGGAGCGGACGTTGGTCTGCTTCTTCTCCTTGGTGATGTTGACGTCCATGTCGTCCTCGCGGGAGTTCTCGCCGACGATCATGCCCTCGTAGACCTCGGTGGTCGGGTCGATGAACATCACCCCGCGCTCCTGCAGGTTCGTCATCGCGTACGCCGTCGCGGCGCCGGAGCGGTCGGCCACCAGCGAACCGTTGTTGCGGCTCTTGATCTCGCCGGCCCAGGGCTCGTAGCCCTCGAAGACGTGGTTGGCGATGCCGGTGCCGCGGGTGTCGGTGAGGAACTCGGTGCGGAAGCCGATCAGCCCGCGTGCCGGGACCAGGAACTCCATCCGGACCCAGCCGGTGCCGTGGTTGGTCATCTGCTCCATCCGGCCCTTGCGGCTGGCGAGCAGCTGGGTGATCGCGCCGAGGTACTCCTCGGGGGCGTCGATGGTCAGCCGCTCGACGGGCTCGTGCCGCTTGCCGTTGATCTCCCTGACGACCACCTGGGGCTTGCCGACGGTCAGCTCGTAGCCCTCGCGCCGCATCTGCTCCACCAGGATCGCCAGCGCCAGCTCGCCACGGCCCTGGACCTCCCACGCGTCGGGACGCTCGGTGGGGAGGACCTTGAGGGAGACGTTGCCGACGAGCTCCTTCTCGAGGCGGTCCTTGACCAGCCGCGCGGTGACCTTGGCGCCCTTGACCCGGCCGGCCAGCGGCGAGGTGTTGGTGCCGATGACCATCGAGATCGCCGGCTCGTCGACGGTGATGAGCGGCAGCGCCTTCGGGTTCTCCGGGTCGGCCAGCGTCTCGCCGATCATGATCTCCGGGATGCCGGCGATCGCGACGATGTCACCGGGGCCGGCGGACTCACCGGGCTTGCGCTCGAGCGCCTCGGTGACGAGCAGCTCGGTGATCTTGACGTTCGACGTCGTCCCGTCGCGCTTCATCCACGCCACGGTCTGGTTCTTGCGCAGCGTGCCCTCGTGGACGCGCACCAGCGCGAGCCGGCCGAGGAACGGGCTGGCGTCGAGGTTGGTCACGTGGGCCTGCAGCGGCGCGCCGGGGGTGTGCACGGGCGCCGGGATGGTCTCGATGATCGTGCGGAAGAGGTCCTCGAGGTTCTCCTTGTCGGGCATCCCGCCGTTCTCGGGGATCTCGACGGACGCGCGGCCGGCCTTCGCCGAGGCGTAGACGACCGGGAAGTCCAGGGCGTTCTGGTCGTGGGACTCGTCGAGCAGGTCCATGAACAGCTCGTAGGTCTCGTCGACGACCTCGCTGATCCGGCTGTCCGGGCGGTCGACATTGTTGACCACGTGCACGTCGGGCATGTCGGCGTTGAGCGCCTTGCGGAGCACGAAGCGGGTCTGCGGCAGCGGGCCCTCGGAGGCGTCGACGAGCAGCACGATGCCGTCCACCATCGACAGGCCGCGCTCGACCTCGCCCCCGAAGTCGGCGTGGCCGGGGGTGTCGATGATGTTGATGGTCATGCCCTCGGGCGCCGAGGGGCCGGCGTACCGAACGGCGGTGTTCTTCGCGAGGATCGTGATGCCCTTCTCGCGCTCCAGGTCCCCGGAGTCCATGACGCGGTCGGCGACGCCCTCGGCCTGGTGCTCGGAGAACGCGCCGGCCTGGTGGAGCATCGCGTCGACGAGGGTGGTCTTGCCGTGGTCGACGTGGGCGACGATGGCGACGTTGCGCAGGTCGGAACGGCGCGTACGGGTCTCGGACATGCGCAGGTGGCTCGACTTCCAGATCGGGAGCGGGGCGCCACTCACGGGGGAGGTCTGCTCACCCCGGGCGCCCGGAACGCAGCCGATTCTAGTGCAGTCGTACGCCGGCCCCGACCGCTGCGCGCCCGACCCCCGGCCGCGGGGGGCTCAGTCGGGTGTCGCGGACGGCACGGAGGCCCCTTCGGCGGGCTGGTCGAGGTGGCAGCCGGTGCGGATCGTGAGGACCATCCGGCGGGCGATCCCGAGCTCGTAGAGGCCGCCGTACATGTCCTCGGCGGCGACCAGGACGCCGCCGGGGCCGTCGATGAGCACCCGCTGGCCGCCGAAGCCGTACCGGGCGCCGACCTGGTCGACCATCTCGACCGCGCGCTCCCAGTCCGGGCGCTCGGGCACCTCCTCGGCGAACAGCGGTGCCCAGCTCGACGAGGTCCCCGGGCCGTTCGGGTCCTCGTCGCAGGCGGCCCGGCTGCGCTCGATCGCGTCGGGGCGGACCTGCCAGGTGTTGGGGCCGAAGGCGTCATCGAGGGCGCCGGTCATCTCCTGGCGCATCGCGGCGTACTCGCCCTCGATCGCGGCCAGAGTCGGGCGAGCGTCCAGGTCGTCCACGGGGGTCACCTCCTCGGTGCCGCCGCCGCAGCCCGCGAGCGCGAGGACCAGGGCGACCACCGCTGCCAGGTCGAGCACCCACCACCTGGTCGGTCGCGCCATGGTGTCGTCCTTCCCCAGAACCGCGGCTCCACCGTATCGGCGCCCCCGCGGCTCCTCTACCCTTCGGGCGTGCCGTTCCCCGTCCTCACCGTGTGCCTCGGGAACGTCTGCCGTTCTCCCCTCGCCGAGCGGCTCCTCGCGCTCCGCCTGCGCGAGCACGGGGTCGCCGACCCCGACGTGACCAGCGCCGGTGTGCGCGCCCTCGTCGGGCGAGCGATGGACCCGACCTCCGCCTCCGAGCTCACCGCCCGTGGCGGCACCGCGGACGGGTTCGCCGCGCGTCAGCTCACCGAGGCCCTCGTGCGCCCGGCAGGGCTGGTGCTGGTGGCGACGAAGGACCTGCGCTCCCGCGTGCTCGAGGAGAGCCCGGGTGCGCTCCGGCGTACCTTCACGATCCGGGAGCTGGCCGCCCTCTGCGACCGGCTGGTGCCGGACGAGACCTCGGCCTTCGCCACCCCCGCCGAGCTGGTTGCCGAGGCCGCCGCCCAGCGCTCCACCGTCACCCTCGACGACTACGACGTCACCGACCCGATCGGTCGCTCCGCTGAGACCCACGCCGCCGTCGCCACCGTCCTCGACGACGCGCTCACCACCATCGCCTCCGCCCTCGCCCGCTCCGGCCTCCGCTGACGGTCGCCATCGCTCGAGTGGTCAGCTGTCGGGCACTTCAGCGCACGAGTCGCCCCACAGCTGACCACTCCGCCCGCGGACTGAAGAGCGAGGCAGCCAGCATGCGCTCCCAGGAGTCGAGGCGCATGGGGTCCCAGGCCCTGCCGAGGGCCTCGTCGGCGTCTGCGATCACCGTCGCCGGACGTCGGGTGACCTCGCGGGCCGTGTATCCGTTGCGCCGCCAGCCGGCCCGTGCGAGCGCGCGATCGCGGGTCAGGTCGGCTCGGTGCTGGTCCGGCCGCCGGTGGACCCCGCCGTCGTACTCCTGCAGGGTCCGCGTCCCGACGATCCACAGGTCGGCCCGCGCCACGAACTCTCCGCGGTCGTCACGAATCTCGTGCTGGGGTTCCACCGGCACCTCGGCCGCGTGGTGAAGGAGCCGGAGCACGGACTCCCACGCTGACTCCGATCGCGGGTGGGCGAGGGCGAGCGCCTGTCTCAGTGCGGGGAGCCCGCGGCGCCTGCGGACACCGGAGATGTCGAGGGCAGTAGGTGGGACCCCGCACTCCAACGCGCCGTCGGCCAGCACCACCAGGTCGAGAACATCCAGGTCGGAGGCGCAGGTGAGCAGGGTCTCCCGCGGTGTGGTGACCCGGAGTCCCGCGATGGTTGCGGACTCCAGCGGCTCGGTGTGACGCGAGCAGCGGACACCGGGTCGTCGCACCTGGTGGTCCCGCTGGACTGCTGCGAAGACGGGCAGGCCGCGGGGGAGAGGCGGCAGCCACCAGCCGTGGACCCACGCGGCCGTGAGGTGGCTGAAAGCGGCGCCGTCCGGCAGGGCGTGCTGCCAGGCCCGGAGCAGCTCCAACCGCTCCTCGGGTGCGCCGAGGACGTGCACCCCTCGGGTGAGGGCCCGCCACCGGCGCCCCGGGCTGGCACCGACCGAAGTCTCCATCGGAGCAGGGTGCCCAGAGGGACAGGTGCGCGAGTCCGACGGCCACGGCCTTGGGGATGCTGCTGCCGAGTGGTCAGCTGTGGAGCAGGTCTGGCCCGGGGACGCCCGTCTTCTGACCACTCCGCGCGGGGAACGGCCTCAGCGGAGGTCGGGGCGGACGTGCAGGCCGATCTCGGGGTCGACGAGCACCTGCTGCATGGCGGGGATCGTGCCCTGCGGGGTGGTGATGTCGAGCTCGGCGTCGACAGGGACGTTGCGCTTGACCATCGCCAGCGCGATGGGGCCGAGCTCGTGGTGGCGCGCGGAGGTGCCGACGAACCCGACCGGCTTCGAGGTCGGGTCGGCGCCGGCGGGGCGGAGCTCGGCGCGCAGCGGGGGCAGCGTGGGGTCGGAACCGTCGAGGTGCAGCAGCGTCAGCCGGCGCGGGGGACGGCCGAGGGTGTGCACGCGCGCGACGGTCTCCTGGCCGCGGTAGCAGCCCTTGTCGAGGTGGACGGCGCTGCCGATCCACCCCGCCTCGTTGGGGATGGTGCGCTCGTCGGTGTCCAGGCCGAGCCGGGGCTCGCCGCGCTCGATGCGGAGCGCCTCGTAGGCCCACGAGCCGCACGCCGGGCCGGCCGCGGCGGCGTACTTCTCCAGCTCGGCGCGGGGGACCAGGTCGTAGCCGGAGTACGGCGTCCCGGGGTCCATCCGTGCGGGACGCCAGGCCACGGCGAGCTCGGCGGTGAGGTCCTCGACCTCGACCCGGGTCAGGAACTTCATCCGCTCCAGCCACGCGACGAGCGCCGGGGCCTGGCCGGGCTCGACGTGGGCGGTGAACGCCTCGCCGTCGTCGACGCCGTACAGCGCGTGCTCGACGTGGCCGTTGGGGGAGAGGACGAGCGCGGCGGTGGGGGTGCCGGTCGGCAGGGTCGCGAGGTGCTGGCTGGTGAGGGAGTGCAGCCAGGAAAGCCGCTCGGGACCGGAGACCCGGACGACGCCGCGGTGGGAGAGGTCGACGAAGCCCTCGCCGGCGACCAGGGTGCGCTGCTCGGTGGTGAAGGACCCGTAGTGGGCGGCCACCGGCGCGTCGATCCCGTTGCCGGCGACGGCGCCGGGCAGGGAGAGTAGTGGGCTGGCGGGCGCGGGGGCGGGGTCTGCGCTCATGTGCCCATAGTCGCACCGCGACCCGGTGTGACCAACGTGGGCGGGTTCTCAACCGGCCCGGCCACCCCGTGGCACGTTTGAGTCTTGGACCCAGGGTCCACCCTGGAGACATGCGCGTTCTAGTCGCCGGTGCGACCGGCTTCGTCGGCCGACGGCTCTGTCCCCTCCTCGTGGAGGCGGGTCACGACGTCGTGGCGATGACCCGCTCGCCGGAGAAGTACGACGGTGCCGGCACCCCCGTCAAGGCGGACGTCCACGACCCCAACTCGCTCCCGGCCGCCCTGGCCGACTGCGACGCGGCGTACTACCTGATCCACTCCCTCGACAGCCCCGACTTCGAGCGGCTCGACCGGGAAGCCGCCTCCGCCTTCGCGCACGCCGCGTCCTCGGCCGGGATCCGCCGGATCGTCTACCTCGGCGGCCTCGGCAGCGACGACGACAAGCTGTCGGCCCACCTGCGCAGCCGCCGCGAGGTGGAGCAGGTCCTCGCCTCGACCGGCGTCCCCGTCACGACCCTGCGCGCCGGCATCGTCATCGGCCACCAGGGCATCTCCTGGGAGATGACCCGCCAGCTCGTCGAGCACCTGCCGGCGATGGTCGTGCCCAAGTGGGTCGACACGAAGACCCAGCCGATCGCGCTGGACGACGTGGTGCGCTACCTGATCGCGGTCCTCGACCACCCCGAGGCCGAGGGGCGCACCTTCGAGATCGGCGGGCCCGAGATCCTGCGCTACCGCACGATGATGCAGCGGGTGGCCGCCATCGAGGGCCGGACCCTGCCGATCGTGCCCGTGCCGCTGCTGAGTCCGGGCCTGTCCGGTCGCTGGCTGGGTCTGGTCACCGACGTCGACGTCCGCACCGCCCGCTCGCTGGTCGACTCGATGAGCAACGAGGTGGTCGTGCACGACGACTCGATCCGCGACCTCGTCGACTTCGAGCCGATGACCTACGACGAGTCCGTCCGCGTCGCGCTCGCCGAGCGCCGCGCCGAGCAGGAGGCCCGCCGCGCGCCCAAGGCCGAAGCGTGACCGCGGTGCGCCGCCTCGTCGACCGCGCCCTCACCCGCGCCAACGGGAGGCTGCCGAAGTCGCTGGTCGACAAGTCCGTCCCCGACTACGTCGAGACCGAGGCCGTCGTACGCCGGCGTCGCCAGGTCGTCGCCGTCACCAGCATGGTCGGCACGGGGCTCCTCGGCGCCTCTCTGCAGACCCGGCCGAACTCCAAGGAGTTCTACGGGCTGACCGCCGCGACGGCGGCCGCCTGGATCGGCGGCTCGGTCGCGTCGGGGCCGCTGCACCTGGGCTGGATCGAGACCCGCTCCGACAAGCACGTCCGTCCGCTGCTGACGCCCGTCGCGACCGGGGTCGCGGCGTTCGGCGCCTTCTACGGCATCGCGCTGGTCGCCCGGCACATCCCGCCGCTGCGCGACGCCATCGCCTCGGTGCTGAGCTACGCCGACGACGGCAACGGCCCGGCGGTCGTGGCCACCACGCTCGGAAACGGGCTGGCCGAGGAGGTCTTCTTCCGCGGCGCGCTCTACGAGGCCGTCATGCCGACCCACCCGGTCCTGCAGTCCACGCTCACCTACACCCTGGCCACCACGGCGACCCGGAACCCCTCGCTGATGCTGGCCGGTGCGGTGATGAGCACGGTCTTCGGCCTCCAGCGCCGGGCGACCGGCGGGATCCAGGCGCCGGTGATCACGCACGTCACCTGGTCGGCGTTGATGCTGCGCTACCTGCCCCCGCTGTTCCGCAAGAACCTCGGTGACTGAGCGCGACGCCGCCGAGGGCGTCGCCGCCCTCGCTGCCCTGCTCGGCCGGGCCCAGCGGGTGGTCGCGCTGACCGGGGCCGGCATCTCCACCGAGTCCGGCATCCCCGACTTCCGCAGCCCCGGCGGGGTCTGGTCGCGCCACGACCCGCGCGACCTCACCTTCGACCGGTACGTCGCCGACGCGGGCGTGCGCGCCCGCTCCTGGGAGATGCGCCAGGAGTTCTTCGCCACCCGGCCGGCGCCCAACCCGGCCCACGCCGCGCTGGTCGCCCTCGAGCGCGCGGGCCGGCTGCGCGCGGTCATCACCCAGAACATCGACGGCCTGCACCAGGACGCCGGCTCGAGGGAGGTCGTCGAGGTGCACGGCACCGCGCGCACCGTGACCTGCATCGGGCGGTGGCCGGTCGACGGTCTCCCCGACGGGTGCGGGTTCGTGGCGCCGTACGCGTGGGCGGTGGAGCGGCTCGAGTCCGGCGACCCCGACCCGGGCTGCCCCGACTGTGGGGGGCTGGTGAAGTCCGCGACGGTCTCCTTCGGTCAGCAACTCCCCGAGCAGGCCATCCGCCGGGCCCAGCTGCACGCGGCGGTGAGCGACGTCTTCCTCGTCGTCGGCAGCTCCCTGCAGGTCTATCCGGCGGCCGCGCTGCCCGGCGTGGCCCAGCAGAACGGCGCCCGGGTGGTCATCGTCAACGACGAGCCCACCGACCTCGACCCGGTCGCCCACCTCGTGGTGCGTGGCCGCGCCGGGGAGGTGCTGCCGACGGCCGTCGCGGGGGTGGCTCCGCACCGGAACGGGTAGGCCTCCGACATGAGCCCCCGTCAGGTCGCCGTCCTGCTCTCCGCAATCGTGGCCGTCGTCGGCTCCACCCTCGGCTCCGGGGCCTTCGGCGGTACGCCGATCGACCAGGCCGCGGGCGGCGCCCTGGACGCGGACGCGACCCTCATCGCACCGGCCGGCCCGGCGTTCTCGATCTGGGGGCTGATCTACGCCGCTCTGCTGCTGCTCGCCGTGGTCCAGGCGCTGCCCAGCCGCCGCCACGACGCCCGGCTCGATGCCGTGGGCTGGTGGGTGGCCGCCTCGCTGCTGCTCAACCTTGCCTGGATCGCGGTGGTCCAGGGCGGGTGGTTGCTGCTCAGCCTGGTCGTCATCGCCGCGCTCACCGTCGTGCTGGTCCGGACCTGGGCACTGCTGCGGGAGCGCGCGGCGAGCCGTGCGCAGCTGCTCACCGTCGACGTCCCGCTCGGGCTCTACCTCGGCTGGGTCGTCGCCGCGACCGCCGCCAATGCCGCCGCCTACGTCGACGCCGAGCTCTTCGACGTCGAGGTCCCCTACGCCCTGCTCCTCCTGGTCGTGGCGACCGGGCTCTCCGCAGGCCTGGCCCTCGCCCACCGCGCCGGGGCGGCCGTCGCCGGGGCGACCGCGTGGGGCGCGGCGTGGATCGCCTACGGCCGGCTCACCGGCGAGCCGGCATCCGAGGTCGTCGGCCTCGTCGCGATCGGCGCGGTGGTCGTGCTCCTCGTCGCCGGGGTCGTGTCGCTGCTGCGCACCCGCAGCCCCGCCGTGGCCTGAGCCCGGGGGAGAGCCGCGGCAGCGCTCAGGACTCCCGGTGCACCTTGTGCTGGGCAGCCTGCGCGCGTGGCCGGATCACCATCTCGTCGATGTTGACGTGGTGGGGCAGGGAGGCGACCCAGCGGACGGCCTCGGCGACGTCCTCGGCCACGAGCGGCTCGCGCACGCCCTCGTAGACCGCGTCGTACTTCTCCTGGTCCCCGGCGAACCGGTTGAGCGAGAACTCCGGGGTCTTCACCATGCCGGGGGCGATCTCGGTGACCCGGACCGGCTCCCCGCACAGCTCGAGCCGCAGCGTCTCGGTGAGCACCTTGGCGCCGTGCTTGGCGGCGGTGTAGCCGGCCCCGCCCTCGTAGGCGATCCGGCCGGCGGTCGACCCGATGGTGACCAGGAGGCCGTCGCCGCCGGCGCGCAGCGCGGGCAGCAGTGCCTGGGTCACCTGCAGGACGCCGAGGACGTTGACCTCGAACATCCACCGCCAGTCCGCGGGGTCGGCGGTCTCGACCGGGTCGCCACCGACCGCACCGCCCGCGTTGTTGACCAGCACGCGCAGCGGTCCGTCCAGCCCGTCGACCACCTCGGCGAGCCGGGCCACCTGGGCGCGGTCGGTGACGTCGCAGGCTACGGCCGTCCCGCCGGTCTCCGCGGCGAGCTCCTCGAGCCGCTCGACGCGGCGGGCGGCGAGCACGACGTGGAAGCCGTCGCCGGCCAGGGCGCGCGCGGTGGCGGCGCCGATGCCGCTCGAGGCGCCGGTGACGACGGCCACCCCGGCGGAGCCGGGCACGACGGGAGAGCGGGAGGGGGTGCTCATCGCGGGGTACTCCTGGGGGGCTCGTCGGGCAGGTCGGGCTGGTCGGGGAGAGCACAGGCGCCCGAGGCGCCGGGCAGGCGGTGCCGGTTCCGGGCCACGATCTTGTACGCCGCCTCCGCGCCCGGCGCGCGACGGGCCACCGGCGCCAGCGTGCGGACCGCGCGGCGGCGGGAGGTGCCGAGGGCCATCGCGATCGCGGCCGCGCCGGCGTACCGCCGATCGCCGTCGACCACCCACACCGACTCACCCACCTCGGCCTCGGTGAGCCCGAGCGCCGCGAGGTCGGGGACCTCCTGCCAGGTCCGGGCGGGAATGGTGCAGCCGAGGTCGCGCATCCAACCCAGGGAACGCGCGCAGAACCCGCAGTCCCCGTCCCAGATCAGCTCCACCCCGCCAGCCTACGACCGGCGTGCGACCGGTGCAGGCGGGGTGGGACGGGTCCGCGGCACCGGTCCGTCGGGGCGCTGGGTGGGTGCCGCTAGCCTCGTGCCAGCGGGAATCGCGCGGCCGGGCCGGGTGTTGACCCCCCGGAACCGGAGCAGGAGGTGTGCATGACGCAGGGGACCATCGCCCCGCTGCGCCGTCTTCCCGTCGTCCCCGCACGCCGCGGGCCGAGGTCGGTGCACGGCCGCGTTGCCATGATCAGCTTGCACACCTCGCCGCTGGACCAGCCCGGCGTGGGTGACGCCGGCGGCATGAACGTCTACGTCCTCGAGCTCGCCAAGCGGCTCGCGGCCACCGACCTGGCCGTCGAGATCTTCACCCGAGCCACCTCCTCCCAGCTGCCGCCGGTCGTCGAGGCCGCGCCGGGCGTGCTGGTGCGCCACGTCGACGCCGGTCCCTACTCCGGCCTCACCAAGGACGAGCTCCCCGGCCAGCAGTGCGTGTTCGCCCGCGAGGTGCTCCGCCAGGAGGCCCGCCACGCGCAGGGCTGGTACGACGCCGTGCACACCCACTACTGGCTCTCGGGCCAGGTCGGGGCGCTGCTGCGCGACCGGTGGGGCGTGCCGCTGGTGCACACGATGCACACGATGGCGAGGGTGAAGAACCAGGCGCTGGCCGCCGGTGACCAGCCCGAGCCGCACTCCCGCGTGATCGGCGAGCAGCAGGTCGTCGATTCCGCTGACATGCTCATCGCCAACACCGACCTCGAGGCCGCCCAGCTGACCGGGCTGTACGACGCCGACCCCGACCGGGTCGCCGTCGTCCACCCCGGCGTCGACCTCGGGGTCTTCCGGCCGCAGCCGCAGGCCGACGCGCGCCGTCGCCTGGGGATCCCCGTCGACGCCGCGGTGCTGCTGTTCGCCGGCCGGATCCAGCCGCTCAAGGGGCCTGACGTGCTGCTGCACGCGGTCGCGCGGCTGCTCGAGCGGCGCCCCGACCTGCGGCACCGGCTGGTGGTCCCTGTCGTGGGCGGCCCGTCCGGCTCCGGCCTCGAGCACCCCGAGGCGCTGGCCCAGCTCGCCGACGCCCTCGGCATCGCCGACGTCGTGCGCTTCGTGCCGCCGGTGGCCCAGACCGGCCTGCGGGACTGGTACGCCGCCGCGACGGTCGCCTGCGTGCCGTCCTTCAACGAGTCCTTCGGCCTGGTCGCCGTCGAGGCACAGGCCTGCGGCACCCCGGTCGTCGCCGCCGCCGTCGGTGGGCTGACCACCGCCGTCGCCCACGACCGGTCCGGCCTCCTCGTCGACGGCCACGCCCCCGAGGCCTGGGCCGCCGCCCTCGAGCGGGTGGTCGGCGCCCCTGCGCTGCGCGAGCGGCTCGCCGTGGGTGCCCTCGCGCACGCCCGCGGGTTCGCCTGGGAGCGCACCGCCGAGGCCACCCGCGCCGTCTACCAGCGTGCCGGCCACCAGGTCGCCGCCGCGGCGCTGTGACCCGCACCGCCCGAGGACCGAGGAGCCAGCGTGGGTGAGCAACAGGATCGGGCGCGCGAGGTGCTGGTCGGCTACCTCGCCGACAACGACCTCGAGCACGAGCAGGCGGGCGAGAACGCCTGGTCGATCACGCTGCCGGGGGAGCGCAAGCTCCAGGTGCCCGTGCGGCTCGACGTCGGGGAGCACGCCCTCGGAGTGCACGCCTTCGTCTGCCGACGCCCCGACGAGGAGCACGAGCGGGTCTACCGCTGGCTGCTGGAGAAGAACCTGCGAATGTTCGCGGTCTCCTTCGCCCTCGACCGGCTCGGCGACATCTACCTCGACGCCCGGCTGCCGCTGACCACGGTCTCCGTCGAGGAGCTCGACCGGCTGCTCGGGGCGGTGCTCACCTACGCCGACGAGTCGTTCAACACCATCCTCGAGCTCGGCTTCGCCACCTCCATCCGCAAGGAGTGGGAGTGGCGCACCTCCCGGGGGGAGTCGACCCGCAACCTCGAGGCCTTCCGGGGCTGGCTCGAGCGCTGAGTCAACCCAGCAGGTCCCAGAACGCGCCGAACGCGTCCAGGGTCCCGGCGGTGTCCATGCCCTGCCAGGTGAAGAGCGCGGCCGCGCGGCGGCGCCCCGGGGCGGCGTACCCGATGGTGCCGAGCCCGCCCGCCCACCCGACCAGACCGTCGGGGCGCACCTCGACGTGGTGGCCCCAGCCGCTCCCGTCCCCGAGGAAGTCGGTCGTCCCCGTCCTCTGGGACGGGGTGAGCTGGTCGGTGCACATCGCGCGCACTGATCCCGCCTCCAGGACCGGGCCACCGGCGTCGGCGAGCGCGGCGAGGAAGAGCAGCTGGTCCGCCACCGTCGACCAGAGGCCGGTGGCCAGGGACTGGAGCTCGACACCCGCGGCGAAGTCGGTCTCGGCCATGCCCAACGGCCCGGTGACGTGCCTGCGGAGCAGGTCGCGGGGGGAGTGCCCGGTCGCCCGCTCGAGAAGGACCCCGAGCACGTCGCTGCTGGTGTGGTAGCGCCACGTCCTTCCGGGTTGGTCGGCCAGGGGCAGCCGCCCCAGCCGGCGCATGAGCTCGTCCGGGGTCATCGGCGGCGCGTGCGGGCTCGGCGCGACCTGCTGCTCGGCCATCGCCTCGGCCAGCGGCCCGCCCTCGCCCACCCACCCGAATCCGGGCGTCATCGTCAGCAGGTGGCGCAGCGTGATCGGGCGCTCCGCCGCGACGGTGTCGTCCAGCCGCGCCCCGGGACGGGCGAGCACCCGCGGCGCGGCCAGCTCGGGCAGCCACCGGCCCACCGGGTCGTCCAGGGCGACCACCCCGAGCTCGACCAGGCGCAGTGTGAGCGCACCGGCCATTGGCTTGGTGCACGACGCGATCGGCGCGGGCTCCTCCGCGCTGCGGCAGCCCCCCGCGGCGAGCCGCGTCGTGTCGTCGGCGCGGACCCCCGCTGCCCACCCCTCCAGGGCGCCGTCGTCGACGAGCCGGTCGAGGGTGTCGGCGAGCCGAGCCAGCGAGGTCACCGCGCGACCCCCGCGCCGTCGTCCGTCGCGGGCCGGGAGGCCGACTCCTCGGAGGCGGCGGCGCTGCCGACCACCGGCCGCACCGCCGCGGGACGGCGCCGGGAGAGCAGCACACCCACGACGCACAGCGCCCCACCGAGGTACGCCGCCACCGGGGGTGTCTCCCCGAGCGTCGCCCAGGCGATCACCACCGTGAGCACCGGCACAAGGAACGTGAGGATCGAGAGCCGCGAGGCGTCGAAGTGGTGCAGCGCGAACGCCCAGGTCGTGAAGGCCAGCGCGGTCGGGAAGAGCCCGAGGTAGCCGAGCAGCCACAGCGTGGCCGCGTCGGCGGTGCGGACCACCTCGACCAGGTCACCCGCCCAGGGCAGGCAGACCACCGCACCGATCACGCATGCCAGCCAGGTCACCTCCATCGCCGGCAGCGTGCGCACCAGAGGCTTCTGGGTCACCACCCCGATCGCGTAGGTCGCCGCGGCCAGCACCCCGAGGAGGACCCCGATGAGGTCACCGTTGCTGCCCTCGGCCATCGCGGTGCCGATGACGACGATGCCGGAGAGCCCGACGAGCACGCCGGCCAGCACCCACCGGCTGAAGACCTCGCCGAGGAAGAGCACCGCGAGCACGGCGACCAGCAGCGGTCCCACCTGCACGAGCATCGCGGCCGTGCCGGCGTCGATGCGCCGCTCGGACTCGTTGAGCGCCAGGTTGTAAACCCCGAACCAGGCCGTGCCGCAGACCAGCATCAGCCACCACTGCCGGCCGATCGGCCAGCGCGGCCTGCGCCCGGCCGCGGAGCCCGACGTACGGCGCGGGCGGAGGGCGAGTAGCACGCCGAGCGCGGCCGCGGCCACGACGAGCCGCCCCAGGCTCAGTGCACCGGGGTTGACCGTCTCGCCGAGGTGCCGGATCGCGACGAACGCCGAGGCCCACAGCAGCAGGGTGGTGGCGGCCGCGGCGGCGGGCAGCCAAGCCGCGACGGGGCGCGGCGGGGGCAGGACGGTCACCCGAGGAATCTAAAGGGCCGCGGGGGCATGCCGACACCGGGTTTCGGCGTACGACCGGGCGTGGTGGGGTACCGGTGCTCCATGAGCAACCACACCGCCGAGAGCTTCGAGGGCGACGAGCACAACGAGGAGCACGCCGAGAACGTCGCGGCGCCCGACGAGGAGCGCACCGCCAGCATCGACGACGACCAGCTCCCCGAGGACCTCCAGCCCACCGAGGACAACCCGCTGGCGCAGGACCCCGAGGAGGGTCAGAGCTCCAGCTTGTAGCCGCACCGGACCTACGGCGCGGAACTACAGCTCGAGCTTGTACCCCAAGCCGCGGACGGTCACGAGGTACTGCGGCAGGGACGGGTCCGGTTCGAGTTTGGCCCGCAGCCGCTTCACGTGCACGTCCAGGGTCTTGGTGTCCCCGACGTAGTCCGACCCCCACACGCGGTCGATCAGCTGGCCGCGGGTGAGCACGCGTCCGGGGTTGCGCAGGAACATCTCGAGGAGCTCGAACTCCTTCAGCGGCAGGCGCACGTCGGTGCCGTCGATCGTGACCTGGTGCCGCTCGACGTCCATCCGCACCGGCCCCGCCTCGAGGGTGACCGGCGCCAGGTCGGGCTCGGTGCCGCGCCGCAGGACCGCCCGGATGCGGGCGACGAGCTCGCGGGGAGAGTAGGGCTTGGTGACGTAGTCATCGGCGCCGAGCTCGAGGCCGACGACCTTGTCGACCTCGTCGTCCTTCGCACTGACCATGATCACCGGCACGCTCGAGGTCTGCCGGATCTGGCGGCAGACCTCCGTCCCCGGCATCCCGGGCAGCATCAGGTCCAGCAGGACGATGTCGGCGCCGTGGCGGTCGAACTCGGTGATGGCGTCGGGCCCGGTGGCCGCGATGGCGACCTCGAAGCCCTCCTTGCGGAGCATGTAGGCGAGCGCGTCGCTGTAGCTCTCTTCGTCCTCGACGACGAGTACCCGGGTCACGGGCGTACCTCCTGGCTGGGGTCGGTGGGACGCCCGGGGGCGCCATCGGTCGGGGTGCTCCCGGTCGGCAGGGACAGGGTGAACGTCGACCCCTGGCCCTCGACCGACCAGACGGTCACGTCACCGCCGTGCGCGGCCGCGACGTGCTTGACGATGGAGAGACCGAGGCCGGTGCCGCCGGTGGAGCGGTGCCGGGCGGGGTCGACGCGGTAGAACCGCTCGAAGATCCGGTCCAGCTCGGTGCCGGGGATGCCAATGCCCTGGTCGGTGACGGCGAGGTCGACCATGCCGCTGCCGTCGGTACGCCGGCTCACACCGACGACGACGGTCGACCCCCCGGGGGAGTAGGCGACCGCGTTGCTGACCAGGTTGGCGACCGCGACGGCGACCTGCTCGTGGTTGCCGAGCAGCTGGACACCGCGCTCGCCGCTGCGCGCCAGCCGGATGCCGCGGGCCTCGGCGTCGATGGAGACCTCGTCGAGGGCGCGGTCGACGACCGCGTCGACCTCGACGGTTCCGGGCTCGTCGACGGGGTCGTCGCCCTGGAGGCGGGAGAGCTCGATGATCTGCTGAACGAGGCGCCCCAGCCGCTCGGACTCCTTGTGCATGCGGGTGGCGAAGCGCTGCACCGCCTCGGGGTCGTCGGCGGCCTCCTGGACGGCCTCCGACAGCAGCCGGATGGCGCCGACCGGTGTCTTCAGCTCGTGGGAGACGTTGGCGACGAAGTCACGGCGGACAGCGTCGACCCGGCGCTCCCGGGTGCGGTCCTCGACCAGGGCGAGGACCAGTCGCGAGCCCAGTGGCGCGACGCGTGCGGTGACGGTGCGGGAGAGACCGCCGCCGAGCGGCGGGATGACGATCTCGGTGTCGCGGATCTGGCCGTCCCGGCGTACCGCGTGGACCAGGTCGGCCAGCTGGTCGGGGAGGATCTTGTCCCCGCGGAGCAGGCCCAGGGGGTACGCCGGTGCCGACGCCTTGAGGACCCGGTCGTCCTCGTCGACCACGAGGGCGCTGGAGCGCAGGGCCGAGAGCACGGTGGCCACGCCCGGCGGGAGCAGCGGCTCCGGCGCCGTGGCGGTTCGTCGCTGCTGGGCGTCGCTGACCCGCCAGGCCAGTACGACGCCGCCGCCCAGCACCGCGCCGAGTAGCGCGAAGAGGAGGGCCTGCGTCGTTGGGTCCACGTATCGGATCGTACGCAGCACGACACCTGCTGCTCGCTCGGGAAGCCGCTCCGTCGGGGACTGTTCACCGCACGTTCACTGGTCGACGCCACGAGGTCACCGCGATTGCGTACGGTGCTCACTATGCGTGAGGCCTACAAAGACCAGCTGGACGGCATCCTGGACGACCTGGTGATCATGACCCACCAGGTGAAGCGAGCCGTCTCCCAGAGCACTATCGCCCTGCTGACGGGCGATGCAGGGGTCGCGGAGCAGGTGATCAGCGACGACGCCGACATCGACCGCGCCCGCGAGCGGATCGAGGACAAGTGCTTCGAGTTGCTCTCCCTGCAACAGCCGGTCGCCGGTGACCTGCGCCAGATCGTCGCCGGCCTGCGGATGGTGGCCGAGTTGGAGCGGATGGGCGACCTCGCGGTGCACGTCGCGAAGGTCGCGCGGTTGCGCCTTCCGCACACGGCCGTGCCCGAGTCGATCGAGCCGTCTGTGCGTCGGATGGCCGCGGTCGCCCAGGACATGGTGAGCAAGGTGGCCGTCGTCATCGCCGAGCGCGACGTCGACGCCGCCCGTGAGGTCGAGGCCGCCGACGAGGAGATCGACAAGCTCCGCCGCGCGACCTTCCAGGAGATCCTCGACCCCGGCTGGGCCCACGGCGTCGAGCCGGCGATCGACATCGCCCTCCTCGGCCGCTACTACGAGCGCATCGCCGACCACGCCGTCTCCCTCGCCCGCCGCGTCGTCTTCCTGGTTACCGGCGAGCACCCCGGCGCGCAGCACTGACCGGCCTCCCGTCGGGCGGCGGGACACAAGACACGGAGGGCGCCACCCCCGAAACCGGTGGAGGCGCCCTCCGTGCTTGATCGATCGTGCGTCGGGACGAGACCTGTCAGCCCCGGTTGCCCCGGTTGCCCCTGTTGGTCGCCACCGGCTCGATGGTGACCACCTGGTCGCTGGCGGTTGCCTCACAGCTCGCCGGGCCCGGAAGCTGGCGGGCGAGGACGTTCACGCCCACGTTGCAGATGTTCGCGGCGACGCCCAGGGCTGCGCCGACGGAGACGTTGTTCAGGGTCTGGCTGTCGTTGAGGACGTTGACGTCGTCGATCACGTCGTAGACCGCGACGTTGACCAGGCCTCCGGTGAAGAGCGGTGCCGCCTGAGCCGGCGCCGTCGTGGCGAGCGTGGCTCCTGCGGCCATGGCAATGCTGGCTACGCCGATTGCGATGCGCTTCATGTTGTTCTCCCTCCTCTGTCACCGCCCGGATGGCGGCGACTCCCAGAGGGGTGATGCCCTGTGTGCCAGGTCGCAAACGGGTAACACCGGAAATTCTGGACATTTCCCTCGAGGCGTGGGCGCGCCGATCGACTGTTGGGTCGGTCAGCGGCCCTGGCTGGCGACGGCGGCGATGGCGTCGGCGGCCGCGTCGGGGTCAAGGTACTGGCCGCCGCGCTCCAGCGGGCGCATGTCCTCGTCGAGGCGGTAGACCAGGGGGATCCCGGTGGGGATGTTCAGCCCCACGACGGACTCCTCGCTCATGCCGTCGAGGTGCTTGACCAGGGCCCGCAGCGAGTTGCCGTGGGCGACCACGCAGACGGTGCGGCCGGCGCGCAGGTCGGGGACGACGGCGTCGTACCAGTAGGGGAGCATCCGGTCGACCACGTCGGCCAGGCACTCGGTGCGCGGGCGCACCTCGTCGGGGAGGTCGGCGTACCGGGGGTCACCGGTCTGGGCGAACTCGTCGGCGTCGTCGATGGCCGGGGGAGGGGTGTCGTACGAGCGGCGCCAGAGCATGAACTGCTCCTCGCCGTACTGCTCGAGCGTGGCCTTCTTGTCCTTGCCCTGCAGGGCGCCGTAGTGGCGCTCGTTGAGCCGCCAGGACCGGCGCACCGGGATCCAGTGCCGCTCGGCGGCATCGAGGGCGAGCTGGGCGGTGGTGATCGCGCGGCGCAGCACCGAGGTGTGCAAGACGTCGGGCAGCACGCCGGCCTCGGTCATCAGCCGACCACCGCGGGCGGCCTCCTCGCGGCCCTTCTCGGTGAGGGGCACGTCGACCCACCCGGTGAAGAGGTTCTTCGCGTTCCACTCGCTCTCGCCGTGGCGGAGCAGGACCAGCGTGTACGGCGCGCCCATCAGGGCTGCGTCTCCTCGAGCAGCCCCGCGGCCTCGGTGCCGTCCTCCTGGCCGCCGGACATCTCGACCTCGGCGAAGGCGCCGGAGCGGGCCACGATCGGGACATTGAAGGTCACCGGCTCACCGCGCTCGAAGCTGAGGGTGACCTCGACGAAGTTGCCGGGCTCGACGCGCTCGCCGGAGACCAGCACACCGCCCTCGTCGGCCAGCTGCACGAGGCTCTCGGGGCCGACGGTGACCTGGCCGGGGGAGGTGACCGAGAGGTCGGAGTCCTCGCCGCTACCGGCGAGCGAGATCAGCGCGTCGTCCTCGCGGAGGTCCTTGTTGACCAGGGCAGCGATGAAGACGCCCTCCCCGGCCTCCTCGCTGACGATCGCGGCGTGCAGCACGTTCACCGAGCTGCTGCGGTCGTTGGTGCCGACACCGGGCGTGTAGACCTGGTCGGTGGGCATGTCGAACCCGCACGCGGTGAACGCGGGGACGCACAAGAGCAGGGCGGCGGCGGACAACGGTCGGCGCCAGGTCTTCGTCACGGCGGGAGGTTCCTCTCGGGCGTGCCAACGAGTCAGCGAAGGTGCGGCGGGGCCGCGATCGCGGTGGTCAGCCTATCGACGTTGCCGGTCCGGCGCGCACCCGGTCCGTCCGGGTGCGCCTCGGCTCCTCCGGCAGGGTCGGGCCTCAGGCCACGAGGCCGACGGTCAGCGCGGCGATCACGATGCCGGCACAGACCAGGGCAGTGAAGACCGTGGTGATCCAGAGCAGGCGCACCGCGCCGGTGCGCAGGGCGATCCGCAGCGGCAGGTGCATGATCCCTGCCTGGTTGTCGTCGACGAGGTCGGCGAGCGAGGAGGCGAAGTGCACGCCGACGCCGAGCAGCGCGGCGAGCACCACCATGGCGGCCGTCGGCGGCCCGCCGTGCACGCCGCCGCCCCAGCCGCCGTAGGAGAGGAAGGCGGCCAGCAGCCCGAAGCCGACCGCCCAGGGGACGAACGAGAACCGGGTGCGACGCAGGTACAGGTCCGAGAGTGCGCCACAGGCCAGTGAGCCGAGGTACGCCAGCCCGGCGGTGGTGCCGTTGGAGACCGCGAGCGGCACGACGAGCAGCAGGGAGCAGGACGCCGCGAAGGAGACGGTGCCCGGGTCGATCCAGCCCAGCGCGATCGGCTTGCGCGGGCGGCCGGCGTCGTGGTCGCGCTTGCGGTCGAGGACGTCGTTGAACCACCCGAGGGTGGCCTGGCCGACCAGCACGGTGACCAGCACGAGCGCGACCTCGTCGCCGCCCCTCCCGGAGAGGGCCGCAGCCGCCGCGAGCCCGACCGCCATGGCCAGTGCGCGCAGCGGGTGCGCGGTGAGGACGAGCGTGACCGCGGTGCCGCGCCGGCGGGTGTAGAGCATGCGACGAAGTATCGACCACTGCGGCCCCGAGGTGAGGGAGGTGGGGGTGCGCGGCGCGCGTGAAGCACGGCGCGCGCACCCCTGTCAAGCCCTCAATGGGGCTCTGACCTGCGCAAACGCGCAGAAACGGTCCGCGACCCCGTGTTAGACTAGTCACCTGAAAGGGGTACTTGTACATGACTTTTACCGTCGGTGAAACGGTTGTATATCCAAATCACGGGGCTGCGGTCATCGAGGACATCGAGACGCGCCAGATCAAGGGAGAGGACCGCGAGTACCTCGTCCTCCGCATCGTCGCACAACAGGACCTCGTCGTCAGGGTGCCTGCGTGCAACCTCGACCTGGTCGGTGTGCGCGACGTGGTGGACAAGGCCGGGCTCGACCGGGTCTTCGACGTGCTGCGCGCTGAGCACACCGAGGAGCCGACCAACTGGTCGCGCCGCTACAAGGCCAACCTGGAGAAGCTGCACTCCGGTGACGTCATGAAGGTGGCGGAGGTCGTCCGTGACCTCTGGCGCCGGGAGCGCGACCGCGGGCTGTCGGCCGGCGAGAAGCGCATGCTCGCCAAGGCGCGGCAGATCCTGGTCTCCGAGCTGGCGCTCGCGGAGTCCACGAACGAGGACAAGGCCGAGACCATCCTCGACGAGGTCCTCGCGTCCTGACCGCTTCGCGCACCGTTCGACTGCGACGACCCCGGCCCCACGGCCGGGGTCGTCGCACGTCCGGGGCAGCCTGGTCCGCCGACGAGGTCGTCCTGCTCGGCCCCCACGCGGCGTACGACGGCCCGCACGGCGGCCTGGAGTTCCGTCCGCCGTCGGCGACACCTCGACGGCCCCGTTGCCGAGCTGTGGGACGTGCCCGACCAGCCCGCCGACGTCGTCGGGCACAGCCTGTACGCCTGGCTGGCCGGGGAGTCCGCGGCGATCAGAAGCCTGCGGCGCCACCTGGTGGCCGAGGTCGGCGTCGACAGGCGGGCGGTCGCGTTCATGAGCTACCGGCGCGAGGGCGTCGCCGGGTCCTGACCCGCAGATTGTTTCGCGCCCGAAAACGCGCGGAAACACGGCGAACACACACCGTCCCTAGCCTCGTCGTGTGAAGGGTTCCCGAGGCTGATGGCGGCGCACACGGTCACGGAGTGGACGGCGGTGTGCCGGCTGGCAGACCTGGAGGTCGACCGCGGCAAGTCCGCGCTGGTGCACGGGCAGGCGATCGCGCTCTTCCGCACCGCCGACGGGGTGCACGCGCTGGCCAACCACGACCCGTTCAGCCGCGGCAGCGCGCTGGCCCGGGGCCTCGTGGGCACGCGCGACGACGTCCCCATCGTGGGGTCGCCCTGGCACGGGCACGTCTTCGACCTGCGCACCGGCTGCTGCCTCGACGACGACCACGTCCGCGTGACGACGTACGCGGTCCGCGTGGTCGCGGGGGTGGTCGAGGTGGGGCCGCGGCCGTGACCGGCCCTCAGACGGGGGCGCGCGTGGGGTGCTCCACAGGGGAGAGCGCCCTACGCGCGAGGTCGACGAGCGCCTCGGAGACCAGGAAGTCCCGCTCGAGCGGCAGGTAGTGACCCGCACCCTGGGCGACGGTCAGCTGCGCCCCCGGGACCGCCTCGGCCAGGCGGGCGGCGTGCTCCGGCGGGGTGAGCAGGTCGCGGGAACCGACGAGCACGTGCACCGGCACGCCGTCGAGCGCGGTGAGGGCGTCGAGCCGGTCGTGCCTCATCAGGTCGCGGTAGAACCCGCACATCGACTCCGCCGGGGTGTTGATCATCCCGTTCACGGCCAGCCGTACGTCGACCCGTCGGGCCCCGGGCCCGAGCAGCACGCGCCGGGCGATCATCGTCTCGGTGAGCGGGTGGCGGCGCCGCTGGCGCCGGCTGAGCATCCGGGCGCGGGTGGCGAGCACCCGGGGGAGTTGGGCGCGCAGGGCATCACCGGTGACCGCCGGGAGGCCGAGGGAGACGGTGTCGAGCCCGCCGCCCGACGTCGAGACGAGGGCCACGCCCTTCACCCGCCCGTCCGCGCCGAAGAGCGCCGGTGCGCGCTCGGCGAGTCCGAGCACCGTCATGCCGCCGATGGAGTGGCCGCCGAGCACCAGGTTGCCGGCGGGGGCGTGGGTCTCGAGCAGCTCCTCGAGGTCGGCGGCGAGGTGCTCGACCGTGGCCTCGGGCTCGGGGATGCGATCGGACCGGCCGTGCCCACGGTGGTCGTAGCGCAGCACCCGGACCTGGTCGCCGAGCGCGCCACGGACGTCGAGGGCCTGGTAGCCCCAGGAGGTGAGGTCGGAGGTCCAGCAGTGCGCGAGGACGACGGTGAGGGGTGCGTCGGCCGGGCCGTCCACGTGGACGTGGAGCGCGCGGCCGTCGCGGGTGGTGTGCTGCATGGGTCTCCTTGGCGGCCGGGGCACTGACCGTGACACCAGTGATGGAACATCGAGGATGGCACGTCTGCTCCCGGGCGTGTCAAGAAAGCGTGACGGGTCTCGCCTCGGGCCGTCTGAGAGGATCCGCCCGTGAGCAGCGCACAGTCGGGTCCCCGCAGCGGGTCCTCCCCTGCCGCGGGGGAGGGCGCCGAGCGGCTGACCATCGACCAGCTGGCCGCCGAGGTCGGCATGACGGTGCGCAACGTCCGCGCCTACGCATCCCGGGGCCTGATGCCGGCGCCCCGGCTCGTCGGCCGCACGGGCTACTACGGTCCGGCCCACGTGAACCGGCTGCGCCTGGTGCGCGACCTGCTCGAGCGCGGCTACACCCTCACCGCCGTCGAGCAGGCGATGGAGCGCAACCCGCAGCTGCCCGAGACCCCGCTCCTCGACCTGATGGCGACCCTGACGAACCCGATCGGGGCCCCCGAGCCGCCCGAGGACGTCGAGGAGACCCTGCTCTCCCACCTCGCCGGGGTCGACCACGACCACGACCCCGACTTCGTGCAGTCCCTCATCGACACCGGCTTGCTGGAGCGGGTCGGTCCCACCACGTTGCGCATGCACCGCCCCGCGCTGGTCCGTGCCGGCGCGCAGGCGATGGCACTGGGCCTGGAGCGCGACTCGGTCCTGGAGCTGTGGGCGTCGATCTCCGAGCGCCTGCGGGGGGTGGCGGAGGCGGTCGTGACGACGTACCGCGAGGAGGTCTGGCACCCGTTCGCCGAGGCCGGGCTCCCGGAGGACCAGTGGCCGACGATGCTCTCGTCGATCGAGTCGATCCTGCCGGTGGTCTCCCAGGCGGTCCTGGCGGTCTTCCGTGACGAGCTGCACGCAGTCATCGAGGAGGCGATGGGCGAGGAGCTCGCCGCCCTCACCGGCACGCCGCCGGACGCCACCCCCGAGGACCGACCCGAGGCCTGACAGGCCGGACGGGTCAGGCCGGCACGACCAGGGCGGTCGCGATGGCGGCCACGCCCTCGCCGCGGCCGGTCAGGCCGAGACCGTCGGTCGTCGTCGCGCTCAGGCTGACCGGTGCGCCGGCGGCCTCGCTGAGCACCTGCTCGGCCTCGGTACGCCGGGCTCCCAGGCGTGGCCGGGAGCCGATCACCTGCACCGAGACGTTCCCGACGGTGTAGCCGGCCTCGCGCACCCGCCGTACCGTCTCGGCGAGCAGGGTGGCTCCCGAGGCGCCGGCCCACCGGGGCTCGGCGGTGCCGAAGTGGGTGCCGAGGTCGCCGAGCCCGGCGGCGGCGAGGATCGCGTCGCACGCGGCGTGGGCCACGACGTCGGCGTCGGAGTGCCCCTCGAGCCCGTGGTCCTCGTCGGGCCAGTGCAGGCCGGCCAGGTGCATCGGTCGGCCGGGGACCAGACGGTGGACGTCCGTGCCGGTGCCGACCCGGGGGAGCGGTGGGAGTGGGGTGCTCATGGTGCGCCCATGATGCTGCTCAGGACGTGCGGAAGTCGACCTGGTGCCAGCCGGTCGCCCCGTCGGGGACGACGTTGCGCCGCGCGCTCGTCTGCGTGGACCCGGAGCGGTCGGTGGCGCGCACGGAGAGCAGGTGCTCGCCGGCGGGGGCGTCGACCTCCGCGGTCCACTGCACCCAGGTGTCGGTCTCCGAGGCGTCGGTGGGCACGGCACCCAGCTCGGCCTCGACCCAGTCGCTGCCGTCGACGCGCACCTCCACGCGCTCGATGCCGGTCTGCTGTGCCCAGGCCACGCCCCCGACCCGGACGGGGCCGGCGGGCAGCTCGCTGCCCGACCGGGGGACGTCGATGCGGGACATGGTGCGCACCGGGCCCTGCTCGGACCACCCGCGCTGGGTCCAGTAGGCCTCGACGTCGGCGAACCGGGTGACCTCGAGTTCGACGACCCACTTGGTGGCGGAGACGTAGCCGTAGAGGCCGGGGACGACGGTCCGCACGGGGAAGCCGTGCTCGACCGGCAGCGGCTCGCCGTTCATCGCGACCGCCAGCATCGCGTTGCGGTCGTCGGTCAGCGTGGTGAGCGGGGTGGCGCAGTTCCAGCCGTCCTCGGAGGTCTGCAGCACCGCGTCGGCGCCCTCCTGCACCCCGGCCTCGGCGAGCAGGTCCGCGACCCGCACCCCGCTCCACCAGGCGTTCCCGATGAGGTCGCCCCCGACGGGGTTCGACACGCAGCACAGCGTCACCCAGCCCTCGGTCAGCTCGCGGGTGACCAGGTCCTGGTAGGTGATCTCGAGCTCGCGGTCCACGAGGCCGTGGACCCGCAGCCGCCAGGTCTCGGGGTTGATCGTCGGCAGCACCAGCGCGGTGTCGATCCGGTAGAACGCGTCCCTCGGGGTCCGCCACGGCTCCGGGTCGAGCCCGGCCAGCGCGGTCAGGTCGGCGCCGGCGGGGACGCGGCCACGGGTCGCCGGCAGGCGCAGCAGGCGGCGGCTGGCCTCCACCGTGGTCCGCGCCCGGCCGACCCAGCGGCCACCCACCCCGGCGAGGGCCGCCACCGCGGTGACCGCGCCCACCCGGACCAGGAGGGTGCGGCGATCGGTGCCGGCTTGGTCGGTGGGCTGTTCGGCCGGCTCGGGCTGGCGGGGGGCCGTGCCCGCCGTACCTGCGGGGAAGGAGAGGCCGGCGACCAGCACCCGCAGCGCCAGCACCCAGGTGAGGAGTCCCACCGCGATCGGCAGCACGTCCCCGGTGCCGGCGCCCGGACGCGTCACCACGGCGAGACCGCCGAGCGCGGCGGTCCCGGCGAGCAGGAGCAGCGACAGCAGGGAGGAGCGCCGGGTGAGGACCCCCGCCGCGGCGGTCAGGAGCAGGACGACGACCGCGACACCGCCGACCAGCAGCGGCTTGTCGTAGCGCCCCACGAGGTCGATGAGGAACTCGGCCACCCCGCCCGGGGTCACCTCGATGACGGCCTCGCCCACCGCGACCACCGGGTGGGCACGCAGGCCGAGGACCGCCTGCACCAGGTCGGCGACCGCGAGGCCCGCGACCCCGGCCAGCAGTCCGGCGAGGGCGCGGCGCCACCGGTCGGCGGTCACCGAGGTCGCGGCGGCGGAAACGCCGGGGGAGGCCTCGGCGGCCGGGGCGGGACGGGGATCGGTGGGCACACCTCCATGTTCGCGCGCCGGTCAATCCCGGACGGGCGCTTGCCACCGAACCGCGGCTGGCCTAATGTCTGGACACATGTCCAGTCAGGTGTCTGCCGGAGCGTGGGTGAGCGGAGGCGCGCACACCCGCCGTGAGCTCAACCCGCGCCAGGCCGACACGGTGGCGCGGGTGCTGACGGCGGCGCACGAGGAGGTCAAGACGGTCGGGTACGACGCGCTGACGATCCGCTCCGTGGCGGCCCGGGCCGGCATGGCGCCCGCGACGGCGTACACCTACTTCGGGTCCAAGAACCACCTCGTTGCCGAGCTGTTCGCCCGGCAGATGGCCGAGCGCGTGGTCGCGCAGGTCGCCGACCCCGACGGCCCGGCCGACGAGCGGGACGCCGTCACCCGGGTCGTCGACCTCATCGAGTCGCTCACCGGCTTCCTCGCCGCCGAGCCCGAGATCGCCCAGGCCGTCACCCCCGCGCTGCTCGGCAACGACGCCGACGTCCAGCACCTGCGGGTGCGCATCGGTGCGGGGTGGGCCGAGTGGTTCGCCGGCGCGCTCGGCGACGACGCCGGGGACCGCACCGAGGCGGTCCTCGACGCGTTGATGCTCGCCGTCTCCGGCGGCCTGCTCCAAGCCGGCATGGGCCTGATGACCTACCCGCAGATGGGCGAACGCCTCGCACGCGCGGCCCGCGTGATCATGGGAGACGACGCATGACCGTCCTCGACGAGCACAACACCGGCACCGACCCGCTGGTGTTCGACCCCTACGACTACGTCTTCCAGGACGACCCCTACCCGACGTACGCGCGGCTGCGCGCGGAGGCGCCGCTCTTCCACGAGGAGCGCTACGACCTCTGGACCCTCGCCCGGCACGCCGACATCGCCGCGGCGGTCCGCGACGACGACACCTTCTCGAACGCGATGGGGGTCTCGCTCGACAAGAGCGCCTGGCACAAGGACGCCCACCGGGTGATGTCGTTCCTCGCGATGGACCCGCCCCGCCAGACCCGGCTGCGGTCCCTGGTCTCCAAGGCCTTCACCCCGCGCCGAGTGCGCGAGCTCGAGCCGCGCATCCAGGCGCTCACCGACAGCTACCTCGACGCCGCCTTCGCGCGCGTCGCCGAGGGGGCGGAGGAGATCGACTGGATCGCCGACCTCGCCGGCAAGGTCCCGATGGACGTCATCAGCGAGATGATGGGCGTGCCCGTCGCCGACCGGGACGAGATACGCAGACTGGCCGACCTCGTCGTGCACCGCGAGGACGGTCTCCAGGACGTGCCCCCGGCGGGCATGGAGGCGGCGGTGATCCTCATCGGCTACTACGCCGACATGCTCACGCAGCGGAAGGCGCAGCCGACCGAGGACCTGACCTCTGCCCTGCTCGCGGCCGAGATCGACGGCGACCGGCTCGCGGACGACGAGATCATCGCCTTCCTCTTCCTCATGGTCGTGGCCGGCAACGAGACCACCACCAAGCTCCTCGGCAACGCGGTGTTCCACCTGGCCGCACACCCCGACCAGCGCGCCCACGTGCTGGGCGGCGGCGCCGACCCGCTCGCCGCGGTCACGCCGTGGGTCGAGGAGACGCTGCGCTACGACACCTCGAGCCAGATGGTCGCCCGTCACCTCAAGCAGGACCTGGCGCTGCACGGGGTGACCGCCCCCGCCGGCTCCAAGCTGCTGCTGCTCCTGGGCTCGGCCAACCGCGACGAGGAGATCTTCACCGACCCCACGCGCTTCGACGTGCACCGCCCCAAGGAGGAGCTCGCCCAGAGCCTGAGCTTCGGCGGCGGGCGGCACTTCTGCCTCGGTGCGAACCTCGCCCGGCTGGAGGCGCGGGTCGCGCTCGCCGAGCTGGTCCGCCGGGTCCGTGACTTCGAGGTCGACCCCGAACGCTGCGTGCGGGTGCACTCCACCAGCGTGCGCGGCTACGCCTCGGTCCCGACCCGGGTGGTGGTCCGCTGATGGGCAGGTACGACCGACCGGATCGCCGTCCAGCCGTCATCACCGGCGCCTCCTCCGGCATCGGCGCCGCCACCGCGCTCGCCTTCGCCGAGGCCGGCTACCCGGTCGCCCTGGGCGCCCGGCGCACCGACCGGTGCGAGGAGCTGGCTGCCCAGATCCGCGAGCGGGGCGGCGAGGCCGTCGTCGCGCCCCTCGACCTGGTCGACCCCGGCTCGGTCGTCGACTTCGCCAAGCAGGTCGAGGCAGACCTGGGCCCGATCGAGATCGTCGTCTCCAACGCCGGCCTGGTCGCCCCCGGCACCGTCCACGAGGTCGAGACCGAGCGGTTCGCCGGTGAGCTCGACCTCAACATCCTCGGTGCCCACCGCCTGGTGCGCGCCTTCGTCCCGGGCATGGTCGAGCGCCGCCGCGGTGACCTCGTGGTGGTCTCCTCCGACGTGGCCGTGCGCGCCCGGCCGTTCATGTCGGCGTACGCGGCGGGCAAGTGGGGCCTGGAGGGTATGGCGCACGCCATGCAGATGGAGCTCGAGGGCACGGGCGTGCGCTGCTCGATCGTCCGGCCCGGCCCGACCTGGAGCGAGATGGGCTCCGACTGGGATGAGGCCGCCACCGCCGAGGTCCTCGAGGCCTGGGTCCGCTTCGGCCATGCCCGACACCCGCACTTCCTCAAGCCCACGGCGATCGCGGACGCGATCGCCACCGTCGTCGCGGCTCCCCGCGGCGTCCACATCAATCTGGTCGAGGTCTCCCCCGAGGCCCCCGTGGAGGATCGATGAGCACCACCCAGCAGCCCACCCAGCAGCCCGACGTGAGCGGCATCCCGGAGGTCTCCAAGGCCGTCGCCGACGACGGGTACGGACACCTCGCGGAGCTCCGCGTCGACCCGATCGGCCTGCTGCAGCGCGTGCGTGACGAGTGCGGGGAGATCGGCCGCTTCCGGCTCGCCGACCGCGACGTCGTCATGGTCTCCGGGGCGGAGGCGAACGAGCAGTTCTTCCGGGCGCCCGACGAGACGCTCGACCAGGCGGCGGCGTACCCCTTCATGACGCCGATCTTCGGCAAGGGCGTCGTCTTCGACGCCTCGCCGGAGGAGCGTCAGCAGGCCCTGAAGAACCAGGCGCTGCGCGGCGACATGATGCGCGGCCACGCTTCGACGATCGAGGCCGAGATCACCCGGATGGTTGCCCAGTGGGGCGACGAGGGCGAGATCGACCTACTCGACTGGTTCGCCGAGCTGACGATCTACACCACGTCGTCCTGCCTCATCGGCAAGCCGTTCCGCGAGGAGCTCGACGCCCGCTTCGCCCACCACTACCACGACCTCGAGCGCGGCACCGACGCGATGGCGTACGTCGACGCCTACGCCGACCTCGAGTCCTTCCACAAGCGTGACGCCGCCCGCGAGGAGCTCGTCACGCTGGTGCAGGGGATCATCGACAAGCGGATCGCGCGGGGGAAGGTGCCGCGCGAGGAGCGCGACCTGCTCGACGTGCTGATCTCCATCGATATGAGCGCCGACTACATCACCGGGATCTTCATCTCGATGATGTTCGCCGGGCACCACACCTCCTCGGGCACCGCCGCGTGGGCGCTCATCGAGATGCTCCGGCACCCCGACGCGATGGCCGAGGTCGTCGCCGAGCTCGACGCGCTGTACTCCGACGGGGCTGAGGTCTCCTTCCAGGCGCTCCGCTCGATCCCGCGGCTCGAGGCCGTCCTCAAGGAGACGCTGCGCCTGCACCCGCCGCTGATCATCCTGATGCGCGTGGTCCAGCAGGAGATCGAGCTCGCCGGCCACACCATCCCGCCCGGCGTCACCGTGGCCGCGTCGCCGAAGGTGTCGAACCGTCTCGCCGAGGACTTCCCGGACCCCGAGGCGTTCGACCCCGGGCGCTACATCGACCCGCGCCAGGAGGACCTCGTCAACCGGTGGACCTGGATCCCCTTCGGTGCCGGCAAGCACCGTTGCGTGGGCTCGGCGTTCGCGATGATGCAGCTCAAGGCGATCTTCTCGGTGATCCTGCGCGACTTCACCTTCGAGATGGTCCAGCCCTCGGAGTCCTACCGCGACGACGTCTCCAAGATGGTCATCCAGCTCCAGCAGCCCTGCCGGGTGAAGTACCGCCGGCGGGTCCCGACCGGCGCGACCAGCCAGGCGGACGGCGCGGCCACCGAGGCCGGCTGATGCGTGTCGAGGCCGACCTGGACCTGTGCCAGGGGCACCAGATGTGCCAGGGCGAGGCGCCGACCGTCTTCGGCTTCGACGCGGCCGCCGACGTCGTCGTGGTGCTCGAGGAGCACCCCGACGAGTCCCTGCGCGAGCAGGTCCAGGCCGCGGTGAAGTACTGCCCGGCCATGGCGCTCGCGCTCCACGACGACTGACCGATCCGACCAGCAGTGAGGAACCGACGATGAGCATGACCCGCGACGAGCTCGAAGAGTTCTGGGCCCGGTGGCTCGAGGCCAACCGGAAGGCCGAGGACGAGAAGAACTGGGGCCCGCTGGCCGACTACTACGCCGAGGACGCGACGTACGGGTGGATGTACACCCCCGACGAGCACTTCATGGCCGTCGGCCGCGAGGAGATCCGTGACTGGGCCCTCGGCCTGGAGATGGCCGGCCTCGAGGGCTGGCACTACGACTACATGGCCACGGTCATGGACGAGAAGACCGGCATGGTCGTGGGCTTCTGGAAGCAGAAGTCCGGCATCACCGACGACGCCACCGGCGAGGAGTACGAGATCCTCGGCATCGGCGGCAGCTGGTTCGGCCTCGAGCGCGGGCCCGAGGGCCTGCACCTGGCCTGGCAGCGCGACTGGTTCGACCTGGGCTCGACGGCCCACACGTTCCTGGAGATCCTCAAATCCGGGAAGGCCCCGCAGGGCCTGCAGGACCGGATCAGCCTCGACGGCATGGAGCAGCCCGGCCACTACCGCCGCGCGGATCTGCCCTCCAGCGTGTGGCCGCCGCCGGTCGAGGCCGGCCGGTTCGTCACCCAGGCCCAGGCCACCGGGGCCGAGCGGTGAGCCTGCGCACGCCCCCGGCCCAGCAGCTCGTCGACGGCAAGCTCTGTCCGGCCAGCGACGGGACGACCTACCCGATCCTCAACCCCGCCACGGGCGAGGAGATCGGGCAGGCCCCGGACTCCACCGCAGACGACGTCGAGGCGGCCATCGTCGCCGCCCGGCGCGCCTTCGACGAGAGCCCCTGGGCGACCGACCGTGACCTGCGCGTGCGCTGCCTGCGCCAGCTCCACGAGGCGCTGCTCGAGGTCTCCGAGGACTTCACCGCGCTCACCACCGCCGAGGTCGGGATGCCCGGCTTCATGATGGGCGCCGCCGGCTTCGAGGTCCCCGTCGAGGGACTGAAGTGGGTCACCGACCTGCTGGAGTCCTACGAGTTCGAGACCGACCTCGGTGTCGCGAGCCCGATGGGGATCCCGTCACGCCGCACGGTCCGCCGCGAGCCGATCGGTGTCGTCGCGGCCATCACGCCGTGGAACGTGCCGACCCAGATCAACCTGGCCAAGATCGGTCCCGCGCTGGCCGCCGGCTGCACGGTCGTGCTCAAGCCGGCCCCGGATACCCCGTGGGTGGCCGCCGAGCTCGGTCGGCTCGTCGCCGAGAAGACCGAGATCCCCGCCGGTGTCCTCAACGTCGTCACCCCGCGCTCCAACCAGGTCGCCGCGGTGCTCACCTCGGACCCCCGCATCGACATGGTGTCGTTCACCGGCTCGACGCAGACCGGACGGGCGATCATGACCGCCGCTGCACCGACGCTGAAGAAGGTCTTCCTCGAGCTTGGCGGGAAGTCGGCGGCGATCGTGCTCGACGACGCCGACGTGGCCGCGGCCGCGGCCGGCACGGCCTTCGCGGCGACCATCCACGCTGGCCAGGGCTGCGCGCTCACCACCCGGCTCGTCGTGCCCCGCGAGAAGTACGACGAGGCGGTCCAGGCAGCGGCGACGACGATGGAGTCGATCGGGGCCAAGGACCCCGCCGACCCCGGCGCGATCTGCGGCCCGGTGATCTCGCAGGTGCAGCGCGACCGCGTCGAGGCCTACCTCCGCCTGGCCGAGGAGGAGGGCGGGACCTTCGCCACCGGCGGTGCCGTCATCGACCAGCCGGGCTACTGGGTGCAGCCCACTGTGGTGGCCGGCCTGGACAACTCCTCGCGGCTGGCGCAGGAGGAGATCTTCGGCCCGGTCCTCGTGGTCATCCCGCACGACGGCGACGACGACGCCGTGCGGATCGCCAACGACTCGGCCTTCGGGCTCTCGGGCTCGGTGGACTCCGGCTCCGTCGAACGCGCCACGGCCGTAGCGCACCGCATCCGCACCGGGACCCTCGCGGTCAACGGCGGTGTCTGGTTCAGCCCCGACGCCCCCTTCGGCGGCTACAAGCAGTCCGGCCTCGGCCGGGAGATGGGTGTCGCCGGCTTCGAGGAGTACCTCGAGACGAAGACCATCGCCTACCCCGCGTGACGAGAGGAAGCAGTAACCACATGAGACTCCAGGACAAGGTCGTCGTCGTCACCGGCGCGGCACAGGGCATCGGCGAGGTCTACGCGCGCTCGATCGCCGCCGAGGGCGCGGCCGTGGTCGTCGCGGACCTCAACGAGGAGGCGGGCGAGAAGGTCGCCGCTGGCATCAACGAGACCGGCGGGCGGGCGATCTTCGTCCGCACCGATGTCTCGTCGCACGAGTCGGCCGAGGCACTGGCCGCCCGAACCGTCGAGGAGTTCGGCGGCATCGACGGGCTGGTCAACAACGCCGCGATCTACGGCGACATGCAGTTCGACCTGCTCGTCAGCGTCGACTGGGACTACTACCGCAAGTTCATGAGCGTGAACATGGACGGCGCGCTGGTGATGACCCGCGCGGTCTACCGCCACATGCAGGCACGCGGCGGCGGCTCGATCGTGAACCAGAGCTCGACGGCGGCCTACCTCTACTCCGGCTTCTACGGCCTGGCCAAGGTCGGCGTGAACGGGCTGACCCAGCAACTGGCGCACGAGGTCGGCGGCATGGGCATCCGCGTCAACGCGATCGCCCCCGGACCCACCGACACCGCGGCCACCCGGACGCAGGCCGGTGATGCGTCCAAGGAGCTGGTCAAGGGCCTGGCGATCAAGCGGATGGGCCAGCCCGAGGACATGGTCGGCGCGTGCGTCTTCCTGCTCTCCGACGAGGCCTCGTGGGTCACCGGGCAGATCCTCGCCGTCGACGGGGGTCAGGTGTTCCGGTCGTGAGCCCCGCACCCGTCGGCTTCGTCGGACTGGGGTCGATCGGCAAGCCGATGGCCCACCGGCTGCTCGCCTGGGAGGGCGGGCTCCAGGTCTTCGACGTCGCCCCCGAGCCGGTGGCCGAGCTGGTCGCTGCCGGGGCGACTGCCGCTGAGAGCGTGGCCGAGCTGGCCCGGGCGTGTGACGTGGTCTGCGTGATGGTGCGCGACGACGACCAGGTGCGCGACGTCATCGGCCAGGTCCTGGCCGCGGGACGCGAGGGCGTCACGGTGGCGATTCACTCCACCGTCGCGCCGCACACGCCGGCCTCGATCGCCGAGACCGCGGCCCGGCACGGCGTCGCCGTCGTCGACGCCCCCGTCAGCGGGGGCCCGATGGGGGCGGCCGACGGGTCGCTGGCGATCATGGTCGGTGGCGAGGAGGCGGCGTACGCCGCCTGCGCGGGGGTGCTCGCGCTCATGGGCAGCCGCATCCACCACGCCGGTCCGATCGGTGCCGGGACCCGGATGAAGCTGGCTCGCAACCTGCTGCACTTCGTGGCCTTCACGGCCGCGACCGAGGCGCAGCGCCTGGCCGAGGCCGCGGGCATCGACATCGTGGAGCTCGGACACGTGGTCCGGCACACCGACGCGCTCACTGGCGGGCCCGGCGCGATCATGCACCGGGCCACGACCGGCCCGATCCCCGAGGACGACTTCTGGCACGGAGTGTTCGGCCACGTCCTCGCCCTCGGTGAGAAGGACCTCCGGTTCGCCACCCAGCTCGCCCACGAGCTCGAGGTGGACGTCCCGCTCGCCGAACTCGCGCTCGAGAGGCTCGGCCCCGGCCTGGGCCTCAGACAGGAGACCGCATGACCGACCGCTTCGCCGACCTCCCCGAGCAGCGCGCCCGCGGGCTGCGCAAGATGGAGCAGGTCTACGGCTTCACCATGACCGACGGCACCGGGGACTTCTTCGGCTACACCGCCGACCACCTCTTCGGTGACATCTGGCAACGTCCCGGCCTCACGGACCGCGACCGACGCCTGCTGCTCATCGGGATGCTGGCCGGTCAGGGGGCTGCTGACGTGCTCGGCATCCAGGTCCCGGCCGCGCACGCCAACGGGGAGCTCGACGACGACGCGCTGCGGGAGATCGTCATCCTCGTGTGCCACTACGCCGGCTGGCCCCACGGCGCGAGGCTCAACACGATCGTCGAAGAGACCATCGCGAAGGCCACGAAGGAACGCGCCCGCACCGATGACTGACCTCGCCGCCGACTTCGCCGACCGGCCCGGCGCCGCCCTGGTGGTCGGGGGGAGTGGCGGCCTCGGCGCCGCGGTCGCGCGGATGCTCGCGGAGCGCGGCAGCGACGTCGCGATCACCTACCGCAGCGGCCTCGGTGCGGCCGGGGTTGTGGGCGACGACGTACGGGCGCTCGGGCGGCGGGCCGAGTCGTGGCAGCTCGACCTCGCCGACGTCGACCGCGCGGCGCTGGTGGTCTCCGAGGTCGCCGAGGCGTTCGGTGGCCTGCACACCGTGGTCCACGCCGCCGGCCCGCACGTGCCGATGCGACACCTCTCGCGCGTGGACCCGCGCGACATGGCAGCGCAGCTCGCCGCCGACGCGGCGGGTGCCTTCGCCGTGCTCCAGCCCGCCCTCCCGCTGCTGCGCGCCACCGGCGGGTCGGTGGTGGCGGTCACCACCGCCGCCACCAGCCGCTACCCCGTGCGTGACGGGCTCTCCGCCGTGCCGAAGGGGGCCGTCGACCAGCTGGTCCGCGCTCTGGCCGCCGAGGAGGGACGCTTCGGGGTCCGCGTGAACGCGGTCGGTCCGGGGATGCTCGTGGACGGCATGGCCGAGCGGCTGGTCGCCGACGGCGACCTGGACGACCACGCCCTCGAGGTCACCCGGGGGAACATCCCGCTGCGTCGTTTCGGCACAGCGGTCGACGTCGCGGAGGCGGTCTGCTTCCTGGCCTCCGGGCGTGCGGGATTCGTCACCGGGCAGAAGCTCGACGTCGACGGCGGGTACGCCGTCTGAGCCCCGACGGGGTGTCCTGAGCGTCGCCTGCGCCCGTGACGCCCGGGCTGGGTACGCTCGGGGGATGAGCGGTCCGGTCGACGCGCTGGACCGCACCCAGCGCAGGTTCCCGCCGTTGGGCATCCCGCTCGCGGTCGCCTACAAGTACGTCGAGGACCAGGGCTTCTACCTCGCGGCGATCATCACCTTCTACGCCTTCATCGCGGTCTTCCCGCTGCTGCTGCTCGCCGCGACGGGCTTCGCCTTCCTGCTCCAGGGGGATCCCGAGCTCCAGCAGCGCGCCCTCGACTCGACCCTGCGGCAGTTCCCGGTGATCGGGGAAGAGCTCGGGCGGCCCGAGGGCCTGCAGGGGTCCGCGTTCGCGGTCGTGGCCGGTTCGCTGCTCGCGCTCTACGGGTCCCTCGGTCTCGGCACCGCGGTGCAGAACGCGATGAACGTCGCGTGGTCCGTGCCGCGTGCCGACCGCCCCAACCCGATCGTGCTCCGCTTCAAGAGCCTCCTGCTCGTGCTCGCGGCGGGCGTGGCCGTGGTGGGGGTGACCGCGGTCTCGGTGGCCGGCCGGGAGACCGCTGTGCTGGGGGATGAGCTGGGGGCTGGTCTGCGCTGGGCCTTCGCCGTCGTGACGGTCCTCCTCGTGGCGCTCGTGCTCACGCTGCTCTTCCGGCTCGCCGCTGCGCGCGAGCACCCCTGGTGGTACGCCGCCCCCGGGGGAGTGCTCGTGGCGGTGGGGTGGCAGGGGCTCCAGGTGCTCTCGGCCGCCTACCTCGTGCAGGTCCTGGCCTCGACCTCCTCAATGAACCAGACCTTCGGGCTGGTGCTCGGCCTGGTCGGCCTGATCTTCCTCGCCGCCACGATCGGGGTCCTGGGGATGGAGCTCAACGTGGTGATCGCACGGCGTCTGTGGCCGCGCTCCTTGATGACCCCGTTCACCGACGCGGTGGACCTGACGGAGGCCGACCGCCGGGCCTACACGGGCTACGCCCGCGCTCAGCGGTACAAGGGCTTCGAGCACGTGGCGGTGACCTTCAGCCCTCGGATCGAGCTGGAGGACGGCAGCGGGCCCGCTGCCCCCGAGGGGACGGCGGGCCCGCGCGCCTGAGCGGCGTGGGTCGAGCGATCAGGCCGCGGTGGTAGAGGAGCGGCTCACCAGTTGCGGTTCTTGCCCCGCGTGGGGAGGGACTGCGCCGGGGTGGTGACGACGTAGACCAGGCCGCCCGACTTCTGCTGCCACGCGCGCTCGAGCTCGGCGCGGTCGTAGACCCGGCGGACGCCGGCGTTGCGCCGCGCCGCGGGGTCGTTGGTGATCACGTTGCCGGCGGCGGTGAAGCCCCGGATGACCAGCAGGTGGCCGTTCGACGCTGAGATCGGCGCGCCGCGCAGCTCGCCGCGGGAGAACGAGATCGAGGCGACCAGGGGGATGCCCGCGGCGATGAACCGCTCGGCCTCGCGGAGGTTGCGCAGCCGGGTGACGAACGCGTCGCCGGCGTACCGAGCGGCGTACGCGGTGTTGAAGGGCCAGTTGCCGGTGCCGCGGTAGCCGTAGTCGTAGGTCATTCGGGCGGCGTGGTCGACCCACGGCTCGTTGCTCGCCGAGTGCGACGGGTCCTGCTTGCCGACCCAGGCGAACTCCCGGGGGTGGGGCAGTGCGTCGTGGTAGGCGAGGATCATCGAAACCGAGGTCGGCGAGCACCAGGCCTGGCCGCCGCCGCCCCACTTCGGGAAGTGGCCGCGGTGGGTCATCTGGGAGAACCGCGGCACCGGGAGGTCGATGCCGGTGCCCGGCCCGGGTCGGGACGTCGCGGCGAGCCGGGTCGGCAGCCGGGAGGCCATCGCCCCGACCGTGTGCAGCGTGGGGGTCTTCTTCGTGCCGGCGCGTCGGTGCAGGGTCACCCGCAGCTGGTAGCCGGTCACCCGGGTGCCCGCGTGCGCGCGCCAGGTGTCGGTGGCGACCCGGCCCAGGTCGTCGGGCTGCGCGCCGTCGCTGGTGCGGTGGAACCAGCCGTCGCCCGAGGACCAACGGGCCAGGGTGTCCCAGCTTCCGACGGTGCCGCCGGCGGTCCGGCCGCGCATCTCCACCTGGACCCAGGTGTGTCGGGGGGTGGTGGCCGACCACGACGAGATGAGCTCGGTGAGCGCGAAGCCCGGCTCGGTCCAGGGGGAGGCCCAGCGCCCGAACTGGTAGCGGCGCGTCGGGTTTCCGTGCGGGTCCGCGTAGGCACGTCGACCCGCGGGCTTGGCGGCGATGCGCACGCCGGCCGGGGTGACGGTGACGCCCCTCCGGATGCCGGAGGCGAACGCGGACGCGTCACCCCAGGAGGTGTGCACGATCCGCTTGACCGGCTTGCTGGCCGCCTGGGCCGGGGAGACCACGGCGACAGGCAGGACCAGGGCGAGGGCCGCGACGAAGGAGATGGCGGGGGCGAGGGAGCGGGCGAGGGTGCGCACGGGAGAACGGTACGCCGATTCGTCCCATCCGTCCCACGAGTCACAGAATGCCCGGTCGGCGTGAGGCGCTGGCGCCGATAGACTCGCGCGGTGACTCTGCGGCTCCACGACTCGGCCACCCGGCAGACCCGCGACTTCGTCCCCCGGACCCCGGGACGCGTCGGGGTGTACGTGTGCGGGCTGACGGTGCAGTCCGAGCCGCACGTCGGCCACGTCCGCTCGGCGGTCAACTTCGATGTGCTCCGGCGCTGGCTGCTCGCCCGCGGGCTCGAGGTCGACTTCATCCGCAACGTCACCGACATCGACGACAAGATCCTCACGAAGGCCGCCGACCGCGGGGTCGCCTGGTATGCCCACGCGGCGGCGATGAAGCGGGCCCTCGACGACGCCTACGCCGCGCTCAACGTGCTGCCACCCACCTACGAGCCGCTGGCGACCGGGCACGTCCCCGAGATGCTCGAGCTCATCGAGGAGCTCGTCGAGCGCGGGCACGCCTACGTCGCGGCCGACGGCTCGGGAGACGTCTACTTCGACGTCGCCTCCTGGCCGGCGTACGGCGAGCTTTCCGGGCAGCGCGTCGAGGACATGGAGGCCGCGGTCGACGCGGACCCGCGCGGCAAGCGGGACCCCCGGGACTTCGCCCTCTGGAAGGGGTGGAAGAGCGAGGCCGAGCCCCGCACCGCCTCCTGGCCCTCTCCCTGGGGTCGTGGCCGTCCCGGCTGGCACATCGAGTGCTCGGCGATGGCCGGCAAGTACCTCGGTGCCGCCTTCGACATCCACGGCGGCGGCCTGGACCTGCGCTTCCCGCACCACGAGAACGAGCTGGCGCAGTCCCGGGCCGCGGGGCGCGACTTCGCGGCGTACTGGCTGCACAACGCCTGGATCACCACCTCCGGCGAGAAGATGAGCAAGTCCCTGGGCAACAGCCTGGTCGTGCCGGAGGTGCTGCGGCGGGTGCGGCCGGTCGAGCTGCGCTACTCGCTGGTGGCCGCGCACTACCGCTCGCACGTGGAGTTCTCCGAGCAGGCGCTCGGCGAGGCCGCCACCGCGCTGCAGCGCATCGAGCAGACCCTGCTGCGTGCCCGCGACGCGCTGGGCGGGGCTGCCGTCGCGGTCGACGACGCGGTCGCGGCGGGGGAGCTGTCCTGGACCGACGGGTTCGCCGAGGCGATGGACGACGACCTGGCCACCCCCCGAGCCGTCGCCGAGGTGCAGGCACAGGTGCGGGTCCTCAACCAGCTGCTCGCCTCCGGTGACGCTCCCGACCCGGCGGCGCTGCGCGACGGCTACGCCCGGGCCCGCGGGATGCTGGCCGTCCTGGGCGCGGACCCTCTCGACCCCCGCTGGGCCTCGGGTGGCACCGTCGACCCGCGGGCGGCCGAGGTCCTCGACGCCCTCGTCGGTGACCTGCTCGAGCAGCGCGCCGAGGCCCGCGCGGCCCGCGACTTCGCCACGGCCGACGCCGTCCGTGACCGCCTGGCCGGGCTGGGTGTCACCCTGGAGGACACCCCGACCGGGCCGACCTGGTCCCTTTGACCCCACCCCCACCACCGGAGACTCACATGGCAGGCAACTCCTCGCGCCGCGGCGCGGTGCGCAAGAGCGGCAAGGGCAACCCCACCGCCGGCTCGGGCGGCCGCGTCCGTCGCGGCCTCGAGGGCAAGGGGCCGACGCCTCGGGCCAAGGACCGCCCGAACCACAAGGCGTACAAGGCCAAGCAGCGCGCGGACAAGCAGGGCGAGCCTCGCTCCCGGCGTACCCGCACCTCGGGCGACTCCGAGTGGGTGGCGGGCCGCAACGCCGTGGTGGAGGCGCTGCGGGCACGCCTGCCGGTCACCGCGGTCTACGTCGCCGAGGGGGCCGAGCGTGACGGCCGGCTCCGTGAGGTGTTCGCCAGCGCTGCCGACCTGGGCGTCTCCCTGCTCGAGGTCTCCCGCGCCGAGCTGGACCGGCTCACCGGCGGCGCCGTCCACCAGGGGCTCGCCGCGCGGGTGCCCGCCTACGAGTACGCCCATGCCGACGACCTGCTCGACCGTGCCGCGGAGATGGGGGAGCAGCCGCTGGTCGTCGCCCTCGACTCGGTCACGGACCCGCGCAACCTCGGCGCCGTCGTGCGCAGCGCGGCGGGCTTCGGCGCGCACGGCGTGGTGGTCCCCGAGCGGCGCGCCGCCGGGATGACCGCGTCGGCCTGGAAGACCTCCGCGGGTGCGGCGGCGCGGATCCCGGTCGCGCAGACCGTCAACCTGGTGCGGCAGCTCAAGGCCTACCAGGAGGCGGGGTGCATGGTCGCCGGGCTGGACGCCGACGGCGAGGTCAGCCTGCCGGACCTCGACCTGGTGACGGGCCCGCTGGTGCTCGTGGTCGGCTCCGAGGGCAAGGGCCTCTCCCGCCTGGTCTCGGAGACCTGCGACGTGCGGGTCTCCATCCCGATGGTCAGCTCCCTGGAGTCGCTGAACGCTGGGGTCGCGGCCTCGGTCGCGCTCTACGAGATCGCCCGCGCCCGGGCCTGAGCAGAGGGGCGGGCGGGGCACCCGGGTGTTACCGGCGGGTAACCCATTGCCGCGAAGTGGAACACGTTCTAACCTGAGTGACTGTAGTCAAGGTCACATAGGGAGTTCCCATGACCCGCCGTCCCTCCCGGCGCCGCGCAGCCGTCCTCACGTCCGTCGTCCTCACCGCATCCCTCGTCCTCGCAGCGTGCGGCTCCCGAGTCGCGCCCGAGACCGTCAACATCCTTGCGGGGGGGAGCGCGGGCGCCGGTCAGTCCGGCGCCGGCGACGGCCTGGGCTCCGGCGAGGACCTGGGAGTCTCCGGCCCCGGTGACGCCACCGGCGGGGGGGCCGAGATCGCCGGTGGGTCGAGCGGCGGAGGTGACACGGGTTCCGCCACCGAGGGCTCCGGTTCCTCCGGCGGTGCC
>JAUYLL010000145.1 GCA_030698375.1 Nocardioides sp.
CGGGGTGGCTGGCGAGGGCGAGCGCCCGCACCCAGGGATGGTCCTCGCCGTCGGCGAGCGCGTCGACCAGGTCGGCGTGCTCCCACGCGACTCGACCCCGACCGCCGGTCAGCCGGAGCCGAAGTGCGTAGCGCTGAGCCGATCCGGGTCGCGACCGCTTGCGCACCAGCCAGCCTGCGTCGACGCACGCGGTGAGAGCCCGCGCCGCGGAGTTCGTCGAGCAGCCGAGCGCGACGGAGAGACGCGGAGCCGGAGCGATGATCGTGTCGTAGCCGTCCTCGACAGCGCGGCGCAGGAACTCCGGGGCCAGCACAGCCAGCGCAGCGCGGGCACGCGCCTGGGTTCGGACCTGACGAGCGGCCTCCGGGTTGGGCATGGGGGAGCAGAGGTAGGCGACGACCGCGCGCGCCGTCTGCGTCGCGAGCCTCCGCCGCCCGTCCAGAGAGGAAGTCCTGCGGACGCGCCGCGCAGTGTCGGCGTAGAGATGGCCGAAGAGCGCACGGTTGCGAGCGACGTCTGCGACGGGGCCGGGGCAGCGGGAGATCAGCCAGGTGCGCAGTGCCGCGCGTGGGATGCCCTCGGCGTGGGCTCGACACGCGATCGCGCGGAGTGCGAGGTGGGGTGGCGCGTCACGGTAGGCGGCAGCGACCGGCCGGAGGACCGGGTCGTACTGGGTGAGGTGCGCTGGTGCGGCCATGACGGGCGTGACTTCCTGGGTAGGTATAGGAGTAACTCGACGAAGTCGTAGTTACTCATGATAATCGTTCCCAATAAGGTGCGCCAGGGGAAGTGGCGGGGCAGGCGGTCCGCAGCGAGCGGGGTGCGACACAGGTTCGATCCTGGGATGGGACGGAAGCCGAGCCGAACCAGGAGCAGGCGGTCGATTCAGTGAGCGACCCGGAGGGCGAGGAACGGGAGCCGAAGCGGACCGTCGAGTGGCCTTCACGAGAACGAGACGCGAGCGGGTCGGGGTGGTCACGTCTCGTGAGCACGGCGGGCACGGCCGGGACCTTCGGCCGCCGGGCCGGTGCCCGCGTGGGGGCGCTTCGGGTACAGCCGGGCTTCGCCCGGTGAGTCACGTAGTGATGCTCCTCGATCTCTCCATGACTACTCCCTGATCCCCTTTGATCTTCCCTCCGGGACTACGTCCCTCCGGTTCCCCGGGCCTGGTGATTTCGGCACCTGTGTTGTTCCGACTGGCGTGACCCGGTCGCGCCGGCCTCTCCGCCTGGCCGGTCGGGCTACTTGCTCGGTGGGCGACCTCGGGTAGGCGGGTTGGATACGGCGGCTCGTCGCATCTCCTCGGCGGCGGCGAGGGTCCAGACCGCGCTTGATCCGACGTGCCCGTACGGCTCCCGCCACCACGGTGGGGCCGCGGCTCCGGCTGCGACCCGTGATGCGGCTGAGCGGATCGAGCCGCGGCTCAGCCCGACGTGCCGCGCGAGCGCCTCGGCGTCGAAAAGTCGGCCGACGGCGGTGACGTCAAGGCCGCAGTCGCATCCGGCTCCGTGGTCCGGGGCGGGCGTGTTCTCGGGCGGGGGCATGCCTCGATTACATCACTGCAACAGAGGTGTTGCAATAGGGCTCCGAGCGTGGTCTACTGGTTATGCAACGAAAGTGTTGCAAAGGCAGGGAGCAGGTGGGTGGAGCAGCCGCACACCTTGAAGAGCAGGAGCAGACCCGGCCTCCGGGCCAGAAGGAGCAGAGACATGAGCACCGCAGGACTTCTGATCGGGACTGGCGCGGCAGCGCTCGTCGCCACAACCGGCGCCGCCTACGCGCCCGATCTCATTGACGCCGCCACGGCCATGACGACCGGCAGTGGCCTCGTCACAGAGACGACGGTGCTGGCGTACGCCCTTGGCACCGAGGGCGAGCAGCCCCGCACGCTCACCTGTGTGCCCGACGCCGTCGACCCGGCCGCCCGGCCGTGTGCGCGGTTCGCCGAGTACGACTTCGCGCTGCTCGGCGAGTACGCCTACAGGCTCGCCTGGGACGGTCCGGACTTCGTCCTGACCGGTTCCTCGGTCGACGGACAGGTCGTGGTCTTCGACGCCGCGAGCGGCGGCGTCACGGACACACACGGCACCCGGCTCCCGCAGACGACCGACCTCGACGCGTTGACGCCGACCGAAGTTGACGCCGACCGCGAGGCCGGGCTCGACGCGCTGACCGACTGGGTGCAGGACGTGCTGCCGTGAGGATGAAACTGGATCGACCTGCGCTGGCGTGGCCCGAGGACCTCGCTGTCTGCCACGAACTCGACGCTGCAGCAACCGCCGTGGACGAGAGGGTGCGATCGGTTCCACCACGACTCGTGGCAGAGATCTGGCAGCAGGCCTGGCGCGACCTCGTCGGCGAATGGTGGGACCACGAGGTCGAGACACGCCCACTCCTCCGCGCAGCCCCCCGAGTCGTCCTCCCGTCCTGGCGCGCCGCCGTCGTACACCAGGCGGGTTGGTACCACTGGCAGATTCGACAAGACCGGGAGCGCGAAATCGAGCGCGAGCAGTTCCTCGCCTGGATCCGCGAGCCGCGGGAGGTGTTCCTCGGCGCGCTCACCGAGTGGGACGCGACGGATTTCGACGCGGAGGTCGCGGCACTGGCCATGCCTAAGACCGCACACCCCACAGACGCTGGGGTCCGCTCAGCCCCGGCGCCGGGCCGCGGTGCGTCTACCGACGCGCCCACCGGCAGTGCAGGAGACGGGGTGGCGGACTGCTCCCCGTCGCCTCGTCTCCCGCACGACGACCCCTCCGAGGGGGCGTGATGCTCTCCCTGAATGTGATGGTGGGGCGGCTGATTCTGGCGGTGCTCGCCGTCGGGGCCGTCGTGCTCTTCGCGATGTACCTCCAAGAGGGCGGAGCGCTCTCGTTCGTCGCCACCGTGTCCGCCTTCGCGGTCTCCACCTATCTCAACCGCGCGGCGCTGGGCGTCCGCCTCGATGAGGTCGCCGAGTCCGGGAGCCGCTTTGACGGGCTGCTCACCGTCCTCAGCGAGCACCCCCTCTACCGCCTCGTCGTCGGGTCCCGCGCGTACTGGCTCGCGCTCGGCGTCGGCATCGGGATCGCGGTCGCCCTCGTCGAGTCAGCGCTGCTCGCCCGCTGGTTCGGCGACGGCCCGCACACCGTCACCCAGCAGGCGTTTACGCTCAGCCTGATCCTGCTCGTCATCTACTGCGGCTGGGGCCTCGCGGAGGAACGGCACGCCTACGCGGCGTCCGAGTGGCGACTCCGCCTGCGCCGTGAGTTGTACGGGCTCGTCGGCGCCGACCCGGACGACCAGCACCCTGCGGTCCGCGTCGTGCTGCGCGCCGCCGGGCGAGCCGCCCTGGTCACGGTGATGCGGAAGCTTGCACTGCTGATCCTCCCGGCGATCGTCGAGTCTGACCTCCTGATCGGAGCGGTCGCTACCGCGGTCGTCGCCGTCATCGTCGGCGGCGAGACCCTCTGGGCCCTCGCCCAACGGGTCTTCACTGCGGCCTCGTTCGCGGCACCCGAGCCGAACGGCGACCGCGATTCCGAACGACGAGCGGTGGCGCACCCTTACCCGCCCGTCGCCGCACGCGAGCCGTCCCCCGCACCT
>JAUYLL010000149.1 GCA_030698375.1 Nocardioides sp.
CCGTCGGCCCGGCCACGCTCCCCGACGACGTGGAGGTCTGCGCCTGCGCGGGGGTCAGCGCCGGGGAGATCCGCGCCTGTGGCTCGCTCACCCGCGCGCAGGCGACCACCCGCGCCACCACCGGGTGCGGCGGCTGCGCCAGCGCGGTGCGTGCGCTGCTCGCCGCCGCCCCGCCCGACCGCCAGCCGCAGGCCGTCCGATGAGGCCGCGCAGCCGGCCACCGGCCCTCCGACCAGCGCTCCTGACGTCCCGCACCACCCGAGGAAGGACCCTCTGATGAGTCTCACCACCCCCACCGAACGCCGCCCCCGCGTCGTCGTCGTCGGCCACGGCATGGTCGGCCACCGCTTCGTGCAAGCCGCGATCGAGCGTGGCCTGGTCGAGACCCACGACGTCGTCGTCCTGGGCGAGGAGCCGCGCCCCGCCTACGACCGGGTGGCGTTGACCTCCTTCTTCGAGGTCGGCGCGGAGGCGCTCTCGCTGCTGCCGGGAGGTGCGTACGACGACCCGCGGGTGCGGCTGCGCACCGGCGCCGAGGTGACGGGGATCGACCGGGAGGCCCGGGAGGTGCTGCTGGCCGACGGCACCAGCGAGCCCTTCGACGAGCTGGTGCTGGCCACCGGCGCGGCCCCGTTCGTGCCGCCGGTGCCGGGACGCGACCTCGACGGCTGCTTCGTCTACCGCACCCTCGAGGACCTCGAGGCGATCCGTGAGGCCGCCGGCCGGGGCCGTCCCGACGGCGACGGTCCCGCGCGCGGTGTCGTGATCGGGGGCGGGCTGCTGGGTCTCGAGGCGGCGCACGCGCTGCTCCAGCTCGGGGTGGACACCCACGTTGTGGAGATGGCCCCGCGGCTGATGCCGGTGCAGCTCGACGACGCCGGCGGCACCACGCTGGTGCGCCACATCGATGCGCTCGGCGTCCAGGTGCACACGGGGATCGCCACCACCGAGGTGCTCGGGGACGCCCCGGCCGAGGACGGCGGTCGGGTCACTGGGCTCGGGCTGCGTGACGCGGAGGCCCTCGAGGCCGACATCGTCGTCTTCTCCGCGGGCATTCGTCCCCGCGACGCGCTGGCCCGGGAGGCCGGCCTGGAGACCGCCGAGCGCGGTGGTGTGCTGGTCGACGAGCAGTGCCGCAGCAGCGACGCCCACGTCTGGGCGGTGGGGGAGTGCGCCGCGCCGGCGGGCCGGATGTACGGCCTGGTCGCCCCCGGCTACACGATGGCCGAGATCGTTGTCGACGCCCTGCTCGGTGGCCCGGGTGCATTCACCGGGGCGGACATGTCGACCAAGCTGAAGCTGATGGGCGTCGACGTCGCCTCCTTCGGTGACGCCTTCGCCACCACCCCCGGGTCGCTGGAGCTGGTCTTCTCCGACGCCGTCGGCGGGCTCTACAAGAAGCTGGTGGTGGCCGAGGCCGGGCCCGACGCGGACGGTGCCCCGCAGGAGGGCTACGTGCTGCTCGGCGGGATCCTCGTCGGTGACGCGTCGGCGTACGGCGTGCTGCGGCCGATGGTGTCCAGCGGCATGCTGCTGCCGGACAACCCCGAGGAGCTGATCCTCCCCGAGTCGCGTGGTGCGCTCCAGCTGGGTCTGCCGGACGAGGCGGTCGTCTGCTCCTGCAACAACGTCACGAAGGCGGGCATCCTCACCGCGGTCTCGGACGGGGTCGACGGCGAGGAGCCGTGCGAGGACGTGGCCGCGGTCAAGCAGTGCACGAAGGCCGGCAGCACGTGCGGCTCGTGCGTGGGCACCGTGAAGACGGTGGTGGAGGAGTACTTCGCCTCGGTCGGCCGCGAGGTGGACCGCTCGTTGTGCGAGCACTTCGCGCTGACGCGGCAGGAGCTCTTCGACGTCGTCGCGGTGCACGGGCACCGCAGCTTCGACGACGTGGTCGCCGCGCACGGCACCGGGCGGGGCTGTGACATCTGCAAGCCGACGGTCGCCTCGGTGCTGGCGAGCCAGCTCAACGGGCACGTCCTGGCACCCGAGACCGGGGCGCTGCAGGACACCAACGACGCGTACCTGGCCAACATCCAGCGCAACGGCACCTACTCGGTGGTGCCGCGGATTCCGGGCGGTGAGATCACCCCGGAGAAGCTGATCGTCATCGGCGAGGTGGCCCGCGACTTCGGGCTCTACACGAAGATCACCGGCGGCCAGCGCATCGACCTGTTCGGCGCCCGGATGGAGGAGCTGCCGGTCATCTGGCGCCGCCTCGTCGACGCCGGCTTCGAGTCCGGCCACGCCTACGGCAAGTCCCTGCGCACGGTGAAGTCCTGCGTCGGGTCGACCTGGTGCCGGTACGGCGTGCAGGACTCGGTGCAGCTGGCGATCGACCTCGAGCTGCGCTACCGCGGCCTGCGTTCCCCGCACAAGCTCAAGGGCGGGGTCTCCGGCTGCGCCCGCGAGTGCGCCGAGGCCCGCGGCAAGGACTTCGGGGTCATCGCCACCGAGAAGGGGTGGAACCTCTACGTCGGCGGCAACGGCGGCGCCACCCCGCGGCACGCCGAGCTGCTCGTCGCCGACGTCGACACCGAGACGCTGGTGCGCTACCTCGACCGGTTCCTCATGTACTACGTCCGCACCGCCGACCGGCTCCAGCGCACCGCGCCGTGGATCGAGAGCCTCGAGGGCGGCCTGGAGCGGGTCCGGGAGGTGGTCGTCGACGACGTCCTGGGGCTCGGCACCGAGCTCGAGGAGTCCATGGCCCGCCACGTCGAGGGCTACTTCGACGAGTGGGGCGCCACTCTGGAGGACCCTGACAAGCTCGCCCGCTTCGTCTCCTTCGTCAACGCCCCCGGCATGCCGGACCCGAACATCTCCTTCTCCACCGAGCGTGGGCAGATCAAGCCCTCGACGCAGGACGGCCCGGTCGACCTCGGCGCGACGATCCCGGTCGGAGCGGCCCGATGACCGCCCTCGACGAGCGGGCCGGTCGCGCGGACGAGACGAGCGGCCCCGGCGAGGAGGCAGGCGCCACGGCGGAGTGGGTGCCGGTGTGCGCCCTCGACCGGCTCGACCGCGAGCGCGGCGTGGCGGCCCTGGTGCACGGCCGGGCCGTCGCGGTCTTCCGCACCCACGACGACCAGGTCTTCGCCCTCGACAACCACTGCCCCTACGCGCGGGCCTCCGTACTGGCACGTGGCATCGTGGGTACCCGGAAGGACACCTGGTTCGTGGCCTCGCCGATGCTCAAGCAGCCCTTCGACCTCCGCACGGGCGTGTGCCTGGACGATCCCGCGGTGCGCGTGCCGACGTACGCCGTCCGGGTCGTCGACGGCGTCGTCGAGGTCGGGGACCGGCTTCCGTGAGCTCGGCGGAGCCGGTCACCGGGTGGCCGGCAGGGCCGGATGGCCCCGAGGACGGCGAGGAGGTCGACGTGGAGCAGGCGCGCACGCTCGCGGGCTTCCGGATCGGGGTCACCGCCGCGCGCAAGGTCGAGGAGCAGCGGACGTTGCTGCACCGGCGCGGTGCCACCACCGAGTGGGCGCCCGCGCTCTCGACGCAGCCCCACCACGTCGACGACGCGGATCTGCGTGCCGCGACGGAGGAGGTCCTCTCCCGGCCGGCCGACCTGTTCCTCGCCACCACCGGGATCGGCCTGCGCACCTGGTTCGACACCGTCGCCGGCTGGGGCGAGCTGGACCGGTTGCGGGCGCACCTGGCCGAGGCCGAGATCCTCGCCCGCGGGCCCAAGAGCGTCGGTGCCCTGCGGCGGCACGGTCTCCGCGAGCTCTGGGCCCCGGAGTCGGAGTGCTTCGAGGACGTGCTGGATCACCTGCGCGGCCGTGACCTGAGCGGGATGCGGATCGTCGTCCAGGAGCATGGCCAGTCGTTGTCGATGGTCGCGCACGCGCTGCGCCGCCAGGGCGCGGACGTCACCACCGTGACCGTCTACCGGGTGCGTGCCGCCGAGGACCCTGGCCCGATGTTCCGGTTGATCGACCTCATCGCCGACCTCGAGCTCGACGCCGTCACCTTCACCTCGGCCCCGGCGGTCGCCGCGCTGATGGAGGCGGCGGCCTCGGTCGGGCGCCGCGACGACGTCATCTCCGCCTTCCAGGCGGACGTGGTCGCGACCTGCGTCGGCCCGGTCACCTCGGCCGCCTTCGAGCTGTGGGGCGTGCCGACGATCGAGCCCGAGCGATCCCGCCTGGGCGCGATGGTGCGGCTGCTGGAGACCGAGCTGCCCTCGCGTCGGGACGGTCTCAGCGTCGCCGTCGCGGGCCGGCTGCTGCTGATCCACGGCGACGTGGTGCTGCTCGACGGGATCGAGATCGTCCTCACCCCGGCCCCGCTCGCGGTGCTCCAGCGGCTCCTCGTGAACCCGGGCCACGTCGTGGCCCGCGCCGACCTGCTCGTCGCCCTGCCCCGTGGCAACGCCTCCTCGGAGCACGCCGTCGAGATGGCCGTCGCCCGGCTGCGCGCCGCGCTGGGCACCCGCACCGTGCAGACCGTCGTCAAGCGCGGCTACCGCCTCGCGGTGACCGGATGACCGGATGACCGGGGTGCCTGCCCCGTCTGTCGTCCTCGTCGCCCACCGCACCCGGCACGCCCCGGGCAACGCGGTCGCGCGCGACCTCGCCGCCCAGGTGGCCGGCAGGGCGGGGCGACGGGTCGTGGCGGCGTACGTCGAGCTGGCCCGCGCCGGTTCCCTGCTCGAGGCGGTGTGGGGAGGCCCAGGCCGTCGGGGCGGGGCCGGTCGCGGGTGTGCTGGGAGCGGACCCGCTGCTCGCCGAGCTGGCGCTGGCACGGGCGACGGCTCAGCCGCTGCTCGCGGTCTGAGGGGACCGGCTCAGCCGCGGTCCAGCGCGACGGCCTCGGGCGTGTGCAGCCGCACCAGGAACCGGCGTACGCCGACGGGCCGCCGCCACGGGGTGGCCAGGGAGACCAGGATCATCGTCAGGAACGCCGCCGGGACGGTCCACGCCGCCGGCTGGGCGAGCAGGACGGCCTGCCACCCGCCGTGGTCGAGACCGAGCAGGGTGTTGGCGACCGCCGCGCCCGAGAGCCCACCCCCGACCGCCAGGCCGGCCAGGGCGCCGACGTCGGTCAGGCGCCGCCACCAGATCCCCAGCACCAGCAGGGGACAGAACGTCGAGGCCGCCACCGCGAAGGCCAGCGCGACCGCCCGGGCCACGCCGACGCCGGAGGTGAGCAGGGCGAGCGCGAGCGGCACGGTCACCGCGACGACCGCGGCCGCGCGGAAGGCCGCCACCCCGGAGAGCCGACGCTGGGTGAGCTCCTGGGAGACCACGCCGGCCACCGCGATCGTCAGGCCCGAGGAGGTGGAGAGGAAGGCGGCGAACGCGCCCGCGGTGGTGAGCGCCGAGAGCAGCTCGCCCCCGAGCCCCGCGATCATCCGCGCGGGCAGTTCGAGGACCACGGCGTCGCTCTGCCCCGACGCGATCAGGTCCGGGGCGTAGACCCGGCCGAGGGCGCCGTACACGGGGGGCAGGACGTAGAACATGCCGAGCAGGACGAGCACCACGAGGGTGGTGCGGCGGGCGGCGCGGCCGTCGGGGTTGGTGTAGAAGCGCACCACCACGTGGGGCAGGCCCATCGTGCCGAGGAAGGTCGCGATGATCAGCGAGTACGTCGTGTACAGCCCCTCCCAGTCGCCGGGCAGGAGCGGGGCGGCCCAGTCGTTGCCGACCACCGCGTCCCCGACGTCGGCCGGCGACACCGCCCCGTCGCCGGCCCAGACGAGGAGCAGGAAGAAGACCGGCACGAGCAGCGCGGTGAGCTTGAGCCAGTACTGGAATGCCTGGACGAACGTCACCGACCGCATGCCGCCGGTGAGGACGTTGACCATCACCACGGTCGCGACCAGGACGCCGCCGACCCAGGTCGAGGCGCCGGTCACCGAGGCCAGCGCGATACCCGCGCCCTGGAACTGCGGCATCAGGTAGAGCCAGCCGATCGCGACGACCAGCAGCGAGGAGACGCGGCGCACCACCCGCGACTCCAGCCGGGTCTCGGCGAAGTCGGGGAGCGTGTAGGCGCCGGAGCGGCGCAGCGGTGCGGCGACCAGCACGAGCAGGACGAGGTAGCCGGCCGTCCAGCCGACGGGGTACCAGAGCATCTCGGCCCCGAAGGCCAGCACCAGGCCGGCGACCCCGAGGAACGAGGCTGCCGAGAGGTACTCGCCGCCGATCGCCGAGGCGTTGAGGGCCGGGCGGACGGTGCGGGAGGCGACGAAGAAGTCGCTGGTCGTGCGGGAGAACCGGAGGCCCCAGGTGCCGATCGCAAGCGTGGTGACGACCACGAAGACGACGGCGGTGATCGCCAGCGGTGTGCTCACGAACGCTCCACCACGTCGGTGAACGCCTGCTCGTTGCGCTCCGCGGTCCGCACGTAGACCCACCCGAGCAGCGCGAGCACCGGGTAGACGGCGAAGCCCAGCACCACCCAGGGCAGCGGCATGCCCAGGACGATGACCTCGTTGAGGGCGGGAAAGGCGATGACCACCAGCGGCAGGCTGCCGACCAGCAGGGCCAGTGCGAGCAGCACCAGCCCCGCCAGGCGCAGCTGGGCACGCAGCAGCGAGTTGATGTAGACGTCGCCCAGCGCGGACTGCTGGTCGATCTCCGCGGCAGGGGTACGCCGGGGCGCCCGGCGGCGGGTCGCGCGCGGCGAGGTGACCCGGACCCGTGGTGACGGGCCGGGGCTGCTCACCGCTCGACCCGCGGGCGGGCGCGGCGCACAAGGACGTCACGCAGCTCGCGGGTGTGGCGGCGGCTGACCGCCAGCTCCTGGCCGGCGACGACGACGGTGCACCGGCCCGCGTCCATCCGCACCTCGCTGACGTGCGGCAGCGCGACGAGCAGGGAGCGGTGGATGCGCACGAACCCGGCGTCGGCCCACTGGTCCTCGAGCGCCGAGAGAGGGGTGCGGACCAGGTGGCTGCCGCCGAGGGTGTGCAGCCGGGCGTAGTCGCCCTGCGCCTCGACGTAGAGGACGTCGGCGCGCGAGACGAACCGGGTCACCCCGCCGAGCTCGACGGCGATGGTGTCGTCGGCCACCGAGGGCGACGCACCGGCGTCGAGGATCCGGCGTACGGCCTCGGCCAGGCGCTCCTCGCGCACAGGCTTGAGGACGTAGTCGGCGGCGTTGAGCTCGAAGGCGTCGACGGCGTGCTCGTCGTGGGCGGTGACGAAGACGACCGGCGGGGGCGCCTTGAAGCGGGCCAGCACCCGGGCGAGGTCCAAGCCGGTCAGCCCGGGCATCCGAATGTCGGAGAAGACCGCGTCGACGTCCTCCTCCTGGAGGATCCGCAGCGCCTCGGCGGCGGAGTCGGTGCTGAGGACCTCACCGATCCGCGGGTGACGCCCGAGCAACCAGCCGAGCTCGTCGAGCGCGGGGGGCTCGTCGTCAACGACCAGCACCCGGAGGCGGTGGGTGCCGGCGGGACCGTCGGCGCGGTCGGACGGCGGCGGAGCTGGCGTCATGGGTGCACCCCCGGTGCGAACTTGGGCACCCGCACGATAACCCTCGTCCCGGCCCCGGGTGCGGTCTCGACCACCAGGCCGTGGTCGTCGCCGAAGACCGCGCGCAGCCGCTCGTCGACGTTGCCGAGCCCCACGGAGTCGGTGACGGGGTCGCCGGCCAGCGCCCGGCGTACCCGCTCGGGGTCCTCCCCGGCGCCGTCGTCCTCGATGGTGATGAGGCACTCGTGGTCGTGGTCCTCCGCGACGATCGTGATCGTCCCGCCCTCGGCCTCGCCCTCCAGGCCGTGGCGCACCGCGTTCTCCACCAGGGGCTGCAGGCACAGGAACGGGACGGTCACTGGCAGCACCTCCGGTGCGACGCGGAGGACCACCTGCAGGCGCTCGCCGAAGCGGGCCTTCTCCAGCAGCAGGTAGCGCTCGATCGAGTTGAGCTCCTCGGCCAGCGTCGTGAACTGCCCGTGCTGGCGGAAGGAGTAGCGGGTGAAGTCGGCGAACTCCAGCAGTAGCTCGCGGGCGCGCTCGGGGTCGGTGCGCACGAACGAGGCGATGGCGTTGAGGGAGTTGTAGATGAAGTGCGGGCTGATCTGGGCGCGCAGCGCGCGGACCTCGGCCTCCATGAGGCGGGTGCGCGAGGCGTCGAGCTCGGCGAGCTCGAGCTGCCCGGAGACCCACGCGGCCACCTCGGTGGTCGCGCGGACCAGGCCGGCCGAGGCACGCGAGGAGAACACCTGCAGCGTCCCGACGGTGTGGTCCTCCACGAGCAGCGGGCAGACGATGGCCTCGCGCACCACGCAGCCGGGGTCGTCACAGGGAAGCTGTCGGCGGTGCACCACCGAGGGCCCACCGCTCTCGTCGACGTGGTCGAGGAGCCCGGCGGCCTGCTCGGCGTGGTGCAGCGCCTTCCCGTCCCAGGCCAGCAGGCCGGCGGTGTCGGTCAGCGCGACCGCCGGCGCCCCGAGCAGCGACCGCAGGTGCCGGATGCTCCGCTCCGCCGACGCGCGGTCGAGCCCCCCGCGCAGCGCCGGCGACGCCAGCGACGCCGTGTGCAGCGTCCGGAACGTCGCGCGGTCCGCCTCGGTGCCGAGGTGGCTGCGCCCCAGCAGTCCCATCCGGCCTCCTGTGGTCGAAAGTCACTACACGTGTAGTGACTTTGGGGCTTCGTACACGAATCTAGGCCGCGAAACTGCAGTTTCCTGTCCACGGATCGCCGGACATCGAGGTTGTACGACGGATCGCGGCCACCCTTCCCGGGTCCCGGCCCGCTGTCGAGCCCCGAGTGCGGCTCAGCGGAAGGCTCAGCGGAAGTCGATGAGCAGCGAGTCGGTGTCGACGTCGTCGCGGTCGACCGCGACCGCTCCGTCCGCACCCCCGGCGGGGGCGAGCGCCGTCGACCGGTAGGCGTAGGTGACGTAGGGCAGCAGCATGCCGTCGTGGCCCCGGCCGTACTCGTCGTACAACGCGTCGGCGGCCGCGAGCACCTCGGCGCGACCGGCCTCGTTGCGCACGGCGACCGCCGAGACCGAGCTGACCAGCGCCCCCAGCGACTCGCGGTCCAGCGGCTGCCAGAACCGGAAGGTCTCCGCCTCGAAGGGAGCGAACAGCCCGCTGGCCTCCACGGCCGCGACGTCCTCGGTGGGGGCCTCGGCCGCGGCGTCCATCAGCGTGCGGAGCCGGCGTACCCACGGGATGCGGGTGTCCATGATGTTCCAGACCAGTCCGACGGTGCCGCCGGGTCGCAGGACCCGGGCCATCTCGGGGAGGGCGGCGTCGAGGTCGAACCAGTGCAGCGCCTGGGCGACGACCACCGCGTCGACGGCGCGGGTGGCGGCCGGGATCTGCTCTGCACCCGCCCGGGCGACGGCGACGTCGGGGTGCGCGACCACCAGGCGCTCCACCATCGCCGGGTCGGGCTCGGTCGCGAGGACCTCGTGACCCGCCGAGAGCAGGACGCCGGTGAGCTTCCCTGTGCCGGCGCCGAGCTCGAGCACCCGACGGGGCTGGTCGCCCAACAGCCAGGCGACCACGTCGGCGGGGTACGACGGCCGGGCGCGGTCGTAGGCGTCCGCGACACCGCCGAAGGAACGCGCGTACGCCTGGCGCGAAGGGGTCCGCGAGGGGTGCGTGAGGCCGGCGGGTCGACGGTCCATGGGCGGGGGGCCGGAGGAGGGCGACATCGCGGCGAGGCTACCGGATAGCCTCACCGCGTGACCGATTCCGGACGCCCTGCCGACGCCTCGCCGGACCCCCTCGGCGCACTCCTCGCCCTCGAGGGCGTGCCGTCGGCGTACGCCGGCTGCCGGGACGGCATCGACGCCCTGCTGCGCGACCGTGGTCTGCGCCAGACGGCGCCGGAGTCGACCACGGAGTCCCTGCTGCGTGGTGCGCACGCCAGTGCCGTGCTCGAGGGTGCCGACGTCGACCTCGACGCGGTGCGGTCCGGCACCGACGACCTCACCGCGCAGGCCGCGCTCCGGGTCAGCACCGAGCTGCTCGGGCTGGTCCCGCTGCTCGACCGCGCGCCCCTCCAGGCGCTTGCGCGACTGCACGCTCTGGCGGCGTCCGGGGTGCTGCCCGCCGACGAGGTCGGGCGTCCGCGCAACGCCGCGGCGGCCGATGCCCTGGGCATGCTGGGCCGCACGCTCGCCGCGCCCACCGAGGCCCCGGCTCTCCTCGTCGCGGCCGTCGTGCACGCCGAGATCGCCACCGGGGGCCCCTTCGCCTCCCACAACGGCATCGTCGCCCGCGCCGCCGAGCGGCTGGTCCTCGTCGCGCGCGGCGTGGACCCGAAGTCGCTGGTCGTGCCCGAGGCGGGACATCTCGCGCTGCGGCCGGCGTACGAGTCGAACCTGCGCGGCTACCGCGACGGCGGCTCCGCGGGCGTCCACGCGTGGCTGCTCTACGCCCCCGAGGCCTACACCGCCGGCGTCGAGGCCTCCCCGCTGCGCTGAGGCACCTGGAAGTCACTACACGTGTAGTGACTTTCAGGGTTCGGACACGAAATCAGGCCCGAAAACCCCCACAACCTGTCCACACATCCGCTCGGGCCGGCGCCAGGCGCAAGTCAGAGGCGCCACCTTGCGAAAAGGTGACGCCTCCGCTGACACATGCGGCTGGCTACCAAGCGTGCATTCACTCAATGTCGCCTCGGGACAAGCCCGGAGCTGACGCCCTCAACGAAGGGAGATCGCCGCGTGGGTACCTGCCGCATGTGTACGTCTGTGGAGTTGTTGTCTCCTTTGTACGCCGGTGGGGCGGGCGCCACAAGACTTGACTTGTGTGCCGGGGTCTGCAGGGTGCGCGACCCGCGCGACCCGCGCGTCCCCCTGCCACGGACGCGTCGGCGGGTCAGGCGGAGGGGCCGCGCCGCCGTGCCTGGAGCCACCACGCCCCACCGACCGCTGCCGCCCCACCGAGGGCGAGCGCGGCGATTGTCGGCATCGCCTGCGGGAGCGGCACCCGGGCACGCAGCGCCACGGGCTTGGTGAACACGAGCGTCGGCCAGTCGCGCTCCTTGGCGATCCGGCGCAGGTCGCGGTCGGGGTTCACCGCGAAGGGATTGCCGACCTCCTCGAGCATCGGCACGTCGGTGACCGAGTCGCTGTAGGCGTAGGAGCGGTCGAGGTCGTAGCCGCGCTCCTCGGCGAGCTCGCGCACCGCGATGGCTTTCTGCTCGGCGTACGCGTAGTAGCTGATCTCCCCGGTGTAGCGGCCGTCGACGATCTCCAGCCGCGTCGCCACGACGGTGTCGATGCCGAGCATCGCGCCGATCGGCTCGACGATCTCCGCGCCCGAGGTCGAGACGATGACGACGTCGCGGCCGGCGAGCCGGTGCTCCTCGATCAAGGTGACGGCCTCGTCGTAGACGATCGGCTCGACGACGTTGTGGAGGGTGTCGGCGACGATCTCGCGCACCGTCTGCACGTCCCAGCCCGTGCAGAGCTGGGAGAGGAACGCGCGCATCTTCTCCATCTGGTCGTGGTCCGCGCCGCCGACGAGGTAGACGAACTGGGAGTACGCCGAGCGCAGCACCGCGCCCCGGGAGATCAGGCCACCCGCCTGGAAGGGCTTGCTGAACGCCAGCGTGCTCGACTTGGCGATGATCGTCTTGTCGAGATCGAAGAACGCGGCGGTGGGTCCGGCCATGGGCCCACGATAGGGCCTGGTGCCGACACCCCTCCCGCCCGCGCCCGTACGCCGCTCCACTGGGCCGCCCGTCGTCCCCAGGCACGCCGAGGGGCCCGTCGTCCACAGGGAGGTCGCCTCCCGCGGCGTCCGAGGACCTGGGCGCCGAGCGTGGTCGCATGACGGCACCCACTCCGGCGGGCGCGGCCCCGCCCACCCCGACCGCCCTGCTGGTCACCACCGACGCCGACCTGCACGACGACGTGCACCGGCTCGCCGCGGCGGCCGGCCTGCCCGTCGAGGTGGCGGCCGACCCGGGCGCGGCGCTGCGGTCCTGGGTGCCGGCCGCGGTCGTGCTCGTCGGGGCGGATCTCGCCGGGGTCGTGGCCGCCGCGGGACCCCCTGCCCGGGCGGGGGTGCACCTGGTCACCCGCGACGGCGTCCGCGACGCGCTCTTCCGCGACGCGCTGCTGCTGGGAGCCCGCGACGTCCGCGCCCTCCCGGAGGCCGAGGAGTGGCTGGTCGAGATGCTCACCGACGCCGCGGAC
>JAUYLL010000004.1 GCA_030698375.1 Nocardioides sp.
GTCCGCCTGGGGCGGCCGCCTCGGCGCGGAGGGCACGGGCCTGTCGGTGGAGCTGACCGGCGACCCGACCGTCGTGGTCACCCCCGGGCCCTACGAGCAGCTGCTGGAGGACTTGCTGTCCGCGCTCGCCGCAGCCGAGCCCGAGGCGGTGCGGCTGGTCCTCAAGGGAGCCGCCGAGCACGTCCAGCTCACGGTGTCCATCGACCCGGGAGCGGGGGCTCCGACCACGACCAGTGACATCCCCCTGGAGCGCGTGGCCGCGGTGACCGACGCCCTGGGCGGGCGCACCACCGGTTCCTGGACCGCCAAGAACGGTCTGGTCGTCACCGTCCCACGCCGCTGACGGCGGCGAGGGGCCGGGCTCAGACCTTCCCGCGCAGGATGCGTCGGTAGTACACCTGCACCAGCCCGTAGCGGTCGAAGGCCCAGGTGAGCCGGCGCGGCCGGGTGAGGTCGGGGAACGGCGCCGACGGCGAGGGCTGCCCCGCACGGTCGACCTCGACGAGCAGGAGCCGACGCCGGTCCACGGTGATCGGCATGACGGTGTAGCCGTCGTAGCGGCGCAGGTCGTCGTCCGTGCCCGCGCCTGCTCCGCCGGCTGTCGCGACAATGTTGTCGGCCAGTACGTCGACCTGCTTGCGCAGCGCCCCGCCGGAGGGGCGGATGCCGAGGTCCGCGACGTCGCCGAGCGACCAGATCGCCGGGTGCCTGCGGTGCCGCAGCGTCTCGGGGTCGACGTCGACGAGACCGGCCGAGGACGCCGTGGCGAGCCCGGCCTCGGCGATCCACGCCGGGGCCCGGTAGTGCGGGACCACGTGGGCGAAGGCGACGTCCTCGAGGGTGCGCGGCCCGGCCGGGGACACCACGGACACGGAGCGGGCGGCGTGGTCCACGGCCTCGACCTGGGCCTCGCGCAGCACCTGCACGCCGTACGCCGCCAGGGCCCACTCGACCTGCTCGTCACCGGCGGGCACCCCGAGCGCCGACGCGGCGGGCAGCACCAGGTGGACGGTGAGGTCGCCGAGGACACCGGTGCGCTGCCAGTGCTCGCAGGCCATCAGCAGCGGCTTGAGCGCGGTCGCGCCGCAGGGCGCGGGCTCGGGCGGCATGGTGAAGACCACCGAGCCGCTGCGCAGCGCGGTCAGCGCCGGCCACACCCGCGGGGCGGAGTCGGCGACGAAGGTGGAGGCGGCCCAGCCGTCGGCGTACGCATCGACCAGGCCCGGGGTGGCGTCCCAGTCCTCCAGGAGGCCGGGGCAGAGCACGAGGGTGCGGTAGCCGAGGGTCCGTCCGCCGCGGGTGCGCACGACGGAGGCGTCGGGGTCGACGGCGACGACGCGGTCCTCGACCCAGGTGCAGCCGTCCGGGATGACGTCGCGCTGGGGACGCTCGAGGTCGGCCATCGTGGCCTGCCCGGCGCCGACGTAGCTCAGCAGCGGGCGGTAGTGGTGGGTGGTGCGTGCGTCGACGACCGCGACGTCGTCGACGCCCAAGCGCTGCAGCCGGGCGGCCAGGGAGATGCCTGCGTTGCCGCCCCCGACGACCACGACGTCGTGCTGCTGGGCGGTCATCACCGCACCAGCGCCCGCTCACGCAGCTCGGCGAGGTCGCGGTAGCCGTTGAGCCCCATGGTCAGGTCGGCCTCGGCCAGCAGGCAGCGCAGCAGGTGGGTGACGCCCTCGGTGCCGCCGGTGGCCGCGGCGTACCCGTAGGGCCGGCCGATGCCTACCGCAGTGGCGCCCAGTGCGAGCGCCTTGACGATGTCGGCGCCGCTGCGCACGCCGGAGTCGAAGAGCACCGGCAGGTCACCGGCGGCCTCGACGACCCCGGGCAGGAAGTCCAGGGCCGGGGCGCTCGCGGCCTGCCGGCCGCCGTGGTTGGAGCAGTAGATGGCGTCCACGCCGGCGTCGGCGGCCTTGCGCACGTCGTCGGCGGCGCAGATGCCCTTGAGGACGATCGGCATGTCGGTGAGCCCGCGCAGCCAGGCCAGGTCGTCCCAGGTCAGCATCGGGTTGCCGAACATCAGCGCCCAGTGCTGCACCACCGTGGCGATGTCGGAGGTGTCTCCACCGGGCAGCCGGCTGGCGAATACGGGGTCGGAGATGTAGTTGGCCAGGCACGCGCCGCGCAGCTGCGGGAAGGTGCCGTGCTGGAGGTCGCGGGGCCGGTAGCCCAGGGTCCAGGTGTCGAGGGTGACCACGAGCGCGCGGTACCCGGCGGCCTCCGCGCGCCGCACCAGGCTCTCGGCGACCTCGTGGTCGTTGGGGGTGTAGAGCTGGAAGAAGCCGGGGGTCTCCCCCATCGCCTTCGCCACGTCCTCGAGCGGGTCCTGCATCAGCGTCGACCCCACCAGCGGTACGCCGGTCTCCGCGGCCGCGCGGGCCGCCGCGAGGTCGCCGTGCTCGTCGGGGGTCATCACGCCGAGCACGCCGATCGGCGCCATGAAGACCGGGCTGGGCAGCTGGAGGCCGAAGAGCTCCACCGACAGGTCGCGCTCGGCGGCCCCGGAGAGCATCCGCGGCACGAGTCCGTAGCGGCTGAAGGCGTCGACGTTGGCGCGCTGGGTCTGCCCGTCCCCGGCGCCGCCGGCGACGTAGTCCCACAGCCGGTGCTCCATCACCCGCTCGGCCTGCGCCTCGAGCGCGGCGAAGGTGAACGGCATCGTCGGCATCTCGCCGGCGAGGCCTGCGAAGTAGGTCCCGAGCTGGTAGTCGGCGAAGTTGGCCATGCCCGCAGGCTAGCCGCGCCGGGCGAGCGACCCGGGAGGCTCAGCCGTCGCGCTTGGCGAGCTGCTCGGTGAGGAGGGCGACGAGCGCCTCGAGCTGCACGTCGGCGGCGGAGAGGACCTCCTCGTCGGAGCCGTCGAGCGCGCGGGCGGCGAGGCCGGCCTTGGCGTCGACGAGGCCGGCGATCTTGGTGTCGATCGTCTGCGCGGCGATGATCCGCCAGGCGGTGACCGGCATCTCCTGGCCGATGCGGTGCACCCGGTCGATGGCCTGGGTCTGCTCGGCGTACGTCCACGACAGCTCGGCGAGCACGACGTTGCTGGCGACCTGGAGGTTCACGCCGACGCCGGCGGCGGACAACGAGCAGACCGCGACGGCGACGTCGTGGTCGTTGACGAAGGCGTCGATGTTGCGCTGGCGGACCGCGGAGGTCTGCTCGCCGCGGATCGAGGAGTAGCGGATGCCGCGGGAGTCCAGCACCTCGGAGGCAGTGTCCATGACGTCGATGTGCTTGGCGAAGAAGACGACCTTGCCGGCGTTGCGGGCCAGCTGGGCGGCGTAGTCCGCGGCGAGCGCGGCCTTGGCCTGGCCGATGCGGCGCACCAGCGCGAAGACGTTCTCGCCCTTGGTGGTGCCGGCGGTCTCCGACAGCTCGCCGCCGGCCACGCGGCGCACGAGCTCCTCGTCGATGCCCTCGATCCTCGTGCCCGAGCGCTCGGCCCGCGCGGCGACCGCGGAGTCGTAGCGCTTGAGCAGCCGCTTGGCGAGCTCGCGCTCGGCGCCCTGGATGGAGCGGGCGGCGGCGCTCTCGAGCTCGACGGGGAGGTCGGCGATCCGCCGCGCAGGGATGTCCTTGGCGACGTCGACCTTGCGTCGCCGGACGATGCCGAGGTCGATGACGGCCTGGCGGGCGGACCGGGAGAACTCCCGGTCCAGCGGGGTCAGGCCGGTCTCCTCGAGCGCGGCGAGGAGCTGGGGGCGCGGGTGCTTCGCGTCGATCCAGCCGAGGAACTGCCAGATGGCGCGGAAGTCGTCGATGTCGTTGATCAGCGGGGTGCCGGTCAGCGCCATCATCAGCGGGCGGCCCACGCGCTTGCGGACGTGGTCGGCGATCTCGATGACGTGCTGGGAGCGCTGGGACTGCTTGTTCTTGATGAAGTGCGCCTCGTCGAGCACCATCCCGCGGAATCCGTGGGTGCTCATCCAGCCGATGTGGCGGTCGAGGACCTCGTAGTTGACGACGATGATGTCGGCGAAGCCGTCGATGTCCTCGCCGCTGCCGTGGACGACCGAGACGCTGCGGCTGGGCGTCCAGCGCGCGGCCTCGCGGGCCCAGTTGGTCTTGACGACGCTCGGGACGACGCACAGCAGCGGGTACGCGTCGGCGGCCTTCGCGGCCAGCAGTGCCTGGGCGGTCTTGCCGAGGCCGGGCTCGTCGGCGAGCAGGAAGGTGCGGTGGCCGCGGGCAGCGGCGGCGACGACACCGGCCTGGTGGGCCATCAGCGAGAGCCCCGCGGGCATCCGCAGGCCGGGGTCCGGCGCGGGCAGGTCCATGCAGGACACGGCGCCGGGGGCGGCGTTCTCGAAGGAGGTGAGCAGCGGCGTGAGCAGCTCCCAGCCGGTCAGCCGACGGTCGCGGGGAAGTCGCGGCTCGGCGGCCTCCGGGGTAGGGGCCAGGAAGGGGTTGGCGAGCTGGGCGGAGACCACCGAGCGCGGCACGACCTGGCGCTCCTGGCGTACGGCGGCGGCACCGTCGCGCGGGCGCTCCACCTCGGGGTCGGGCTCCATCCCGGCCGCGACCTGCATCTCGCGCTTGAGGGCACGGGCGGAGTCGGTCATCTCCGCGTCGGGGTCGAGCAGGTCGAACAGCGAGGGCTCGGCGCCGGCGACCTGGGCGAGGATCTTGGCCACGCCGTCGAGCCGCTTGAGCTCGGCCTCGCGGCGGCCCTCGGTGATCGAGGCGTCGGCCTTGACGCGGTTGCGCTCCTCGCGGACGAGCCCGGCGACGACCTGGAAGGTCGTGCGCAGGATGTCGCCGCGCTGGGCGCGGACCTCGATCTCGCGCGCCGCCTTGGCGAGGACGGGCAGGATGCCCTCCTCGTCCCGGTGACGTCGCTGGCCCCGTCCGGCGGTCGCGGTCTGGCGCGACCGGCCCTGGCGTTGTGCCAAACCCTGTTCCTTCTTCCCGTTCGCCGCCCCCGGTGTGCTCACGCGGCCCGCCTGGCCGGTCACGCGCACTGCTGCCGGCCCCCGCCGGGTCTTCGTGGCCCGGTCGGCGCCGAAAGCCATCAGGCGGGGAGGACGACCCTCGACCACGCTCCCGACGACTCGGTGCTGCCCCCACGGTACCCGCACACCCGCCTCTGACGGCAACACGGGGCCTGGCGCGAGCACTGCGCAGACCCTGGCCTCGTGGTGCGCGAGTACCTTGGCCCGATGTCTGAGCGCCGTGACGTCGACCTGCACGGCACCCCGCTCCCGGCCCGTTCCGGCGGCTGGGTCCGCGTGCGGGGCGCCCGCGAGCACAACCTCGCCGACGTCGACGTCGACCTCCCCCGCGACTGCTTCGTCGTCTTCACCGGGGTGTCGGGCTCGGGGAAGTCGTCGTTGGCGTTCGGCACGCTCTTCGCGGAGTCCCAGCGTCGCTACTTCGAATCCGTGGCGCCGTACGCGCGCCGTCTGCTCTCCCAGGTCGGGGCGCCGGAGATCGAAGGGATCGAGGGCCTCCCCCCGGCGGTCGCCCTGCAGCAGGCCCGCGGGGCGGCCAGCTCGCGCTCGTCGCTGGGCACCCTCAGCTCGCTCTCGGACGTGCTGCGTCTGCTCTACAGCCGTGCGGGCACCTACCCGGAGGATGCCGAGCACCTGCCGGCGTCGGCCTTCTCCCCCAACACCGCCGACGGCGCCTGCCCGCGGTGCCACGGCAGCGGGGTGTCGCGCAGCACCTCCGAGCAGCTGCTGGTCCCCAACCCGTCGCTGTCGATCGAGGACGGCGCGATCGGGGTCTGGGCCACGCGCGCCTGGGTCGGCCTGAACGTACGGCGGATGGTCACCGCGATGGGCATCGACCGGCACGCGCCGTGGCACACGCTCGAACAGGAGGTCCGCGACTGGCTGCTGTTCACCGACGAGGAACCGCGGATGCTGCTCGAGGGCCACCGGCTGGGCAAGCCCAGCAGCTACCACGGCACCTGGCAGTCGGCCGAGAAGTTCCTGATGCGCAACCTGGGCCGCACCCAGTCGGCCACCCAGCGCGAGAAGCTCGAGGCGTTCCTCGCCGAGGGCGCGTGTCCGGCGTGCGGAGGCAAGCGGCTGCGGCCGGCGGCCCTGGCGGTCCGGTTCGCCGGGGTCGACATCGCCGACCTGTCCGCGATGCCGCTCTCGGACGTCTGCGCGCTGCTCGACACCGGCCTGGAGGAGCAGGCCCGCGGCACCGACCGCCACGGTGCCGCCGCGGCGTCGGCGGCACGCTCGCTGGTCAAGGACTTCGGGGCTCGCGTCGAGGCGATCATCGGCCTGGGCCTCGGCTACCTGTCGATGGACCGCTCCAGCACCGCTCTCTCCCCCGGCGAGCTCCAGCGGGTCCGGCTCGCCGGCCAGCTGCGGGCCGGTCTGTTCGGGGTCCTCTACGTGCTCGACGAGCCGTCGGCCGGGCTGCACCCCGCCGACTCCGAGGCGCTGTACGACGCGCTGCGCGAGCTCGTCGCGGGCGGCAACTCGCTGTTCGTCGTCGAGCACGACCTGGCGATCGCCCGGAACGCCGACTGGGTCGTCGACGTCGGCCCGGGCGCCGGCACCCACGGCGGCCACGTCGTGCACAGCGGACCGCCCGCCGCGCTCGCCGACGTGGCGGAGTCGGCCACGGCCGGGTTCATGTTCCCCACCGCGGCGCCACCGACCCTGTCGGCGCGCGAACCCCGCACCTGGCGCGAGCTCGCCGGGCTGACCCGGCACAACGTCGAGGACGTCACCGTCCGGCTGCCGATGGGGGTGATGACCGCGGTCACCGGGGTCTCCGGGGCGGGCAAGTCCTCGCTGCTCGCCGCGATCACCGAGCGACTGGAGGCCGACGGCGGCCAGGACGGGGCGCCGACGCGGATCGTGGCCATCGACCAGCGCCCGATCGGCCGTTCCCCGCGGTCGAACCTCGCGACGTACACCGGGCTCTTCGACTCCGTACGGCGTCTGTTCGCCGCGACGCCGGAGGCGAAGGAGCGCGGGTGGGCGGCCGGGCGGTTCTCCTTCAACGTCGAGGCCGGGCGCTGCCCCACCTGCGAGGGCGAGGGCTTCGTCAGCGTCGAGCTGGTCTTCCTCCCGACCAGCTTCTCGCCGTGCCCGACCTGCCACGGTTCGCGCTACAACCCCGAGACGCTCGAGGTGCACTACCGCGACCACGACATCGGGCAGGTGCTGGCGATGACCGTGCACGAGGCGGCGCCGTTCTTCGACGACATCCCCGGGGTGCACCGGTCGCTGACGACGCTGCTCGACGTCGGCCTGGGCTACCTCACCCTCGGCCAGCCAGCCACCGAGCTCTCCGGGGGCGAGGCCCAGCGCATCAAACTGGCCACCGAGCTCCAGCGGCCCCGGCGCGAAGGCACGGTGTTCGTGCTCGACGAGCCGACCGGCGGCCTGCACCCGGTCAACGTCCGCGACCTGGTCCGAGTGCTCGGGCGGCTCACCGACGCCGGCGACACCGTGGTCGTGGTCGAGCACGACATGCAGGTCATCGCGGCCGCCGACTGGGTCATCGAGATGGGTCCGGGTGGCGGTGACCGGGGTGGGCAGGTCGTCGCGACGGCCACCCCGGCGGACCTGCTCGAGGTCGCCGACAGCGTGACCGCGCCGTACCTGCGCCGCGCCCTCGAGCGCTGAGGGTTCCCCTCCTCCTTCCGTCTAGCCTCGGACCATGACCACCCCGGATGTCCTGCTGGTCGGTGCCGGCTCCCTCGGCGAGGACGTCGGCCTGCGCCTGGCCGCGCGCGGCCACGGGGTCGTGGCGCTCCGGCGGCGTGGCGGGCTGGTCCCGCCTCCGCTGCAGGGGGTGTCGGTCGACCTCACCCGCGAGGTCCCGGCGCTCCCGCCGATGGACCTCGACCTCCTCGTCGTCGCGCTCACCGCACGCCCGCGCAGCGAGGAGGCCTACCGGTCGACGTACCTCGACGGGATGGCGCGCGCGCTCGACGCGCTGGACCGCACCGGTCAGCTGCCGCGGCGGGCGGTCCTGGTGTCCTCGACCGCGGTCTTCGGTGACGTGGCCTCGACCGTCCTGGCCGACGAGTCCACCCCGGTGCAGCCCGCCGATGGTCCCGGGCGGATGTTGCTCGCCGCCGAGGAGCTGTTCGCCGACCGGGTGCCCGGTGGGACTGTGCTGCGCCTCTCGGGGCTGTACGGCGCCGGGAGCGCGCGGCTCATCGACATGGTGCGTGAGGGCCGGGTCGACGACCCGCACCGGTGGACCAACCGGATGCGCCGCGACGACGCCGCCGCGGCGGTGGTCCACCTGCTCACCCGCCCCGAGGCGCCCGAGGCGCTCTACGTCGGCACCGACGACGAGCCCGCCCAGCTCGGGGACGTCGCGGCGTACCTCGCGGAGAAGCTGGGGGCGCCCGTCCCTCCCCCGGCCGACCCTGAACGCGGGCACGGCAAGCGGCTCTCCAACGCCCGGCTGCGCGCGAGCGGGTGGGTACCGGAGTTCCCGAGCTACCGCGAGGGCTACGCGACAACTAGGCCGTGATTCGCTGACTCCGCACGTCGGCTCGCCACTGACCCCTGAGGATCCTCTTCACACCCCGCGCCCTCGCCGCATCGCACACGCCAGGATGATGAGCGCCATGGCAGACCCCCTCGACACCGCGTCCGCACCCACCGTCCTGGTCACCGGAGCCGCCGCCGGGATCGGCCGGGCGATCGCGGTGCGGTTCGCCCGTGCCGGCTACCGCGTCGGCGCGTACGACGTCGACGCCGACGGGCTGGCCACGCTCGCGGCCGAGCTGGGCGACTCCGTCGTCACCGGGGTGCTGGACGTCCGCGACGCCACGGCGTGGCAGGAGTGCCTGCAGGAGCTCACCGCTCCCTCCGGCGGGACGCTCGACGTCCTGGTCAACAACGCCGGCATCCTCCGCTCCGGTCGGTTCGCCGAGATCCCGCTCGAGGCCCAGCGCGCGATCATCGACGTCAACGTCACCGGTGTGCTCAACGGCTGCCACGCGGCGTACCCGTTCCTCAAGGCCGCGCGCACCGCGGGCCGGGCCGCGCACGTGGTGAACCTGGCCTCGGCGTCGGCGATCTACGGCCAGCCCGACCTGGCGACGTACTCGGCCTCGAAGTTCGCCGTCCGCGGCCTGACCGAGGCGCTCGACCTCGAGTGGGCGGACGACGGCATCGCGGTCACCGCGCTCTGGCCGCTCTTCGTCGACACCGGCATGGTGACCGGGATGGACACCGGCGCCACCCGCTCTCTCGGCGTGCGGCTCACCGCCGACGACGTCGCCGAGGCCGCGCTCAAGACGGTCCAGCCGCGCCGCGGCCCCCGCGCGGTCCACCGGGCCGTGGGCCGGCAGGCCAGGATGTTCCTGACCTCCTCGCAGGTCACCCCCGGGGCGCTGCTGCGGGTGCTCAACCGGAGGATCAGCGCCCGCTGAGCCGAGGAGCCCGATCGACCCCCATCCCGTCGTTGCAGTGACTGGGAGGATTGCCCCACCAGGCGCTCGGCGTCCCTAGTGTGCTCGCAGAGCGAAGGAGCCGTGCGTGGTGGAGATGCTGGTCCTGGCGTTCGCCGCCGTCGTGCTGGCGGCCGCCGGTCAGGCGATCACCGGCTTCGGCTTCGTGCTCGTGGCGGTGCCGCTGCTCACCCTCCTGACCGGGGAGCCGCGCACCAGCGTCGTCGCCTGCACGACGCTCGGCCTGGTGATGACCAGCTTCGGTTGGTACGAGGACCGGGCAGCGGTGGAGTGGCGGCCGATCACCGGGATCAGCATCGGGGCCGCGGTCGGGATCCCGCTCGGGCTGGTGGTCTTCGCGTCCCTGCCAGTCGACGCGCTGGGGCTGGTCATCGGCGTCACGGTGCTGTTCTTCACCGCGCTGCTGGCCCTGCGGGTCCGCGTCCCGGGCGGGCGCCCGACGCAGGTGGCGGCCGGCACCGTGAGCGGGGCGATGCTGGCCACGACCGGCATGAACGGGCCGCCGCTGGTGCTCGCGCTCCACACGACCGGCCTCGCCCCGGCCGCGTTCCGCGCCACCTTGCAGGCCATGTTCACCCTGCAGGCGGTCGTGGTGGTGACCGCGTTCGCGGCGCTGGGTCAGTTCACCGCCACCAGCGCCGCGCTCATCGCCGTCGGCGTACCGGCACTGTGGCTCGGCTGGCGCCTGGGCGACCTGGTCTTCGACCGGCTCCCGCCCGAGCGGGCACGCAAGCTGGTGCTCGGGACGCTCGCGATCAGCGGCACGCTGGCCGTGATCAGCGCACTGACCTGAGCGCCCGCCCCCCGGTCACGCTCAGGCGTCGATGACGATCGGGATGATCAGCGGCGCACGCCGGAACGTCTTCTGCGCCCAGCGGCCGACGTCGCGGGCGATCATCCGCTCGAGCTGGTGCGGGTCGCCGATGCCCTCGGCGGCGGCGCGGGCCAGCGTCTTCTTCACGACGTCGTGCGCGGGCACGAACGCCTTCGGCTCGTGCTCGAAGCCGCGGACCAGGAAGTCTGGCTCGTCGGCGAGCTCGCCGGAGTCGGCGTCAACGATGGCGAGGACGGTGACGACGCCCTCCTCGGCGAGGGTGCGGCGGTCCTTGAGCGTGGCCTCGGTGACCCCGCCGACGACGTTGCCGTCGACGTAGATGTTGCCGGCGGCGACCTTGCCGGTGATCTTGGCCTTGCCCTTGACCAGGTCGACGACCACGCCGTCCTCGGCGAGGACGACCCGGTCGGGGTCGATGCCGACGCTGATGGCGAGGTCGGCGTTGGCGCGCAGGTGGCGGTACTCCCCGTGGACCGGCATCACGTTGGCCGGCTTCATCAGGTTGTAGCAGTAGACGAGCTCGCCGGCGCTGGCGTGGCCGGAGACGTGCACCTTGGCGTTGCCCTTGTGGACGACGTTGGCGCCCCAGCGGGTGAGGCCGTTGATGACTGTGGAGATGGCGTTCTCGTTGCCGGGGATGACCGAGCTGGCCATGAGGATGGTGTCGCCCTCACCGACGCGGATCTTGTGCTCACGGCTGGCCATCCGCGAGAGCGCCGCGAGCGGCTCGCCCTGGGAGCCGGTGCAGATCAGCGTGGCCTTGTTGGCCGGGAGCTTCTCCAGCTGGTCCAGCGGGACGACGACCCCCTGCGGGATGGTCAGGTAGCCGAGGTCCTGGGCGACCCCCATGTTGCGGACCATGGACCGGCCGACGAAGGAGACCTTGCGGCCGTGGGCGTGGCTCTGGTCGAGGACCTGCTGGATGCGGTGCACGTGGCTGGCGAAGCTGGAGACGATCACCCGGCGCGGCGCCGTACGGAAGACGTGCTCGATGGCCGGGGTGAGCTCGCGCTCGGCGGTGGTGAAGCCGGGGACCTCGGCGTTGGTGGAGTCGCTGAGCATCAGGTCGATGCCCTCGTCGGCGAGGCGGGCGAAGCCGCGCAGGTCGGTGATCCGCTTGTCGAGGGGGAACTGGTCCATCTTGAAGTCACCGGTGTGCAGCACGGTGCCGGCCTGGGTGCGGATGCCGATCGCCAGGCCGTCGGGGATGGAGTGGTTGACGGCGAAGAACTCCAGGTCGAAGGGACCGTAGGTGTCCTTGAGCCGCTCGCCCTCCTTGACCTGGTGGAGCTTGGGGACGATCCGGTGCTCCTTGAGCTTCTCCTTGATCAGCGCCAGCGTCAGCCGGGAGCCGATGACGGGGATGTCGGCGCGCTCGCGCAGCAGGTAGGGGACGCCGCCGATGTGGTCCTCGTGGCCGTGGGTGAGCACGATGCCGACGATCTTGTCGAGGCGGTCCCGGATCCAGCTGAAGTCGGGGAGGATCACGTCGACGCCGGGCTGGTGCTCCTCGGGGAAGAGCACCCCGCAGTCGACGATCAGCAACTTGCCGGCGTGCTCGAAGACCGTCATGTTGCGGCCGATCTCGCCGAGGCCGCCGAGGGCGACGATGCGCAGGCCTCCGCGCGGGAGGGAGGGGGGCTTCTGAAGCTCGGGGTGGGGGTGGCTCACGGGGTCAGTCTGCCGTTATCAACGCGGCGTGGCGACTCCGCCCCGCCCACGCGGACGATCGTGGACACGATTCGGCCCACCGCGCCCTCAGCCGGGGCCGACCCGCCGGCCGGTGAGCTCGCGCCAGCGGAGCCGGAAGTAGAGCAGGCGGGAGCCCGCGGCCCACGGTTGGGGGTTCGCCTCGTCCCGCAGTCCCGGGACGTCGTCGATGTCCTCGACGACCTCGGCCGTGCCGGTCGCCAGCACGCTCCAGCCCTGGTGGGCCTGATGGTCCAACTCGTCGATCTCGAAGGCGATCTCGGTGCGCGGGGCGTGGGTGCCGAGCTCGCCGTAGGCGGAGGTGCGGAAGTAGACCGCGTCCCCGGAGACGGTGTAGTTGACCGGCACGATCCGCAGGCCGTGGTCGGCGGCGTACGCCACCCGCCCGACCGTCCCGGCCGTCAGCCGGGCGCGGCACTCCTCGACACTCAGCTCGACTGCGTGGTGCATGGCGTACCTCCCGCGGCCATTCTTGCAGCCACCACCAGCCCCGCGGTCCATCCGGGCGCCCGCCCGTCCTCCGGTGGCCGCACCTCTGCCATGTCGTGGCCGCTGCGTGCCAGCAGCCACGAGACCAGCGAGTTGGAGTTCCACATCTCCCCGGCACGCTGCTCGTCGAGCCCCCAGGTAGCGGTCGGGAAGGCGGGCACGAGGTCGAGCACCCGGCGCGCTCGCGCCTCCTGCGCGCTCAGTCGTTGCGGGCTCCCGACGGCGAAGTCCACGTCGGGGATGCGCCCGTCACGCCACCGGCGGACCTCGTAGCGGAACGCGCGGGAACGACCCAGCCACGGCGCGCCGACCGGACCCTCACCGACGGCTCCGCGCTCGGGGTCGGGCGTGTTCCACACCGGCGCCATCTCGATGACGTAGTGGTCTCCGTGGACGGTGACCTGCAGCGCCGAGTGGTAGAGGTCGCGCGGGCTGCGGTGCTCCCAGCACGCCACGAGGGCCTCGAAGACCCGGCCGTTCAGCCGGACACAGTGCCCACCCGCCCCCAGCGGCAACCAGTACAGGTCGACGCCGGCTGCGGCCGCGGTCCCGTCCTCGTGGCGCACGCAGATCACCCCTCACCTCCATCAGGCCCCGGCCCGATCCCGCAGGGCCAGGGCAGGAGGTCCCGGTGGACCGGGTCGAACGGGCCTGTACCCGGCCCGTGCTGCGACGGAGGCTCGGACCGACGACTCCGGAGGTGATGACCATGACGAGGTCGACCTACCCCGTCCGGGTGGACGCTGTGCTCGATGCCCCGTTGAACCGGGGCCTGTGGTTGGTGAAGTGGCTGGCGGCGATCCCGCACTTCATCGTCCTGATGTTCCTGTGGCTCAGCTTCGCCGTGCTCAGCGTCGTCGCGCTCTTCGCGATCCTCTTCACCGGCAGGTACCCGCGCACGATCTTCGACTTCAACGTCGGCGTGCTGCGCTGGAGCTGGCGGGTGGCCTTCTACGCGTACGGCGCGCTGGGCACCGACCGGTACCCGCCGTTCACGCTGCACGACGACCCCGACTACCCGGCGCGGCTCGCCATCGACTACCCCGAGCACCTCTCCCGTGGCCTGGCGCTGGTGAAGTGGTGGCTGCTCGCGATCCCGCACTACCTCGTGGTGGGGATCTTCCTGAGCGGCGGCATCTGGGTCGCCAACGAGGCCGCCGACGGCGCTCCGTGGATCTGGGGCGGGGGCCTGATCGGCCTGCTGGTCCTGATCGCCGCCGTCGCGCTGCTCTTCACCGGGCGCTACCCCCGCGACGTGTTCGACCTGGTGCTGGGCTTGAACCGGTGGGTGCTGCGGGTGGCGGCGTACGCCGGGCTGATGACCGACCAGTACCCGCCGTTCCGCTTCGACCTGGGCGGGCAGGACCCCGGCTCCGCCGACCTCATGGTCCGCGAGACGCACCCCCGGGCCGGTGCCGAGGCTCCCCCACCGGCCCCCGCAGAGGAGCGCCCGCCGCCGAGGTCGTGGTCGGCCGGGCGGACCGTCACCGTGGTCACCGGCAGCGTGCTGCTGGTGATGTCGCTCGGGTTCATCACCGCCGGCATCGCGGCGGCCGTCGCCGACCAGGGGATGCGCGACGACGACGGCTTCGTCACCAGCGGCTCGGAAACCTTCTCCACCGACACGTACGCCGTCGCCACCGAGAGCCTCGAGGTGCACGTCGCCACCGGCGTCGACTGGCTCCCGCAGGGCCTGTTCGGTGACGTGCGGGTCACCGCGACCGCACCGGCCGGTTCCGAGGTGTTCGTCGGGGTCGGGTCGACGGCGCAGGTGGAGGACTACCTCGCTGACGTCCCGCACGTCGTACTGACCGCGATGAGGGACGACGACCCCGTCTACCGGGACGTCACCGGCACCGGGGAGGCGACCGCCCCGACCGGCCAGGTCGACCCGGACCTGTGGGCCGCGCAGGCCTCCGGCCCCGGGGAGCAGGTGCTCACGTGGGCACCGGAGGGCGGCGACTGGACGCTGGTGCTGATGAACCCCACCGGCGCCGCAGACGTCGCCGCCGACGTCACCGTGGGGGCCGAGCTGCCCGCGCTCGGCGCCGCGATGGTGGTGCTGCTCGCGATCGGCGGCACGCTCCTGGTCATCGCGGTCGCGCTGCTCGTCGGCGGGCTGCTGGCCGGGCGGCGTACCCGGGCGACCCACGCCAACCAGGCCGCACGGTGACCGCCCGTCGCCGCGCGGGGAACTACTCGACCCCGCGCTGCGGGATCGGGGCGGTCGCGATCGGGTAGCCCTCGATGTCGTCGGGCTCGGCCGACTCCAGGGTGAGGATGTCGCCCGGGTCGTGGAGGTTCGTGACACCCCCCGGCCGGGACCCGTGGTTGCTCGTTCTCTGCACGATGGACGACGGGGACGGCATGAGGGCGACCTCCTCGGTTCGGGGTCACCCCAGGATCACGCGTCGGACCCGGGCTCGGTAGAGCCCAAAGCCCCGACCAGGTGCCGCAGGAACCAGGTGCCGGCGAGGTCCGCCACCGTGTCGAGCGCTCCGGGCTCGGGGAACAGGTGGCTCGCTCCGGGTACGACGGCGAGCTCCACCACGCCGGGCATCAGCGCGCGGGTGCGCCGGTTGAGGTCGAGGACGGCCTCGTCCGCACCACCCACCACCAGCAGGGTCGGACTCGTCACCTGGCCCGCCCGCGCCGCTGCCAGGTCGGGGCGCCCACCGCGGGAGACCACCGCTCCGATGCGGGCATCCGGACTGGCCGCTGCCCACAGGGCTGCTGCTGCGCCCGTGCTCGCGCCGAAGTAGCCGATCGGCAGGTGTTCGAGCCCGGGTCGTGCGCGCAGCCAGTGGGTGGCACCGAGCAGGCGTCCGGCGAGCAGCTCGACGTCGAACACCAGCTCGCGGTCGTCGCCCTCGTCGGGTGTGAGCAGGTCGAAGAGGAGGGTGCCGAGCCCGCGTTGGTTCAGCCGTTGGGCGACGAAGCGGTTGCGGGAGCTGTGCCGGCTGCTGCCGCTGCCGTGGGCGAAGAGCACGATCGCACCGGCGTCGGCGGGGAGGGACAGCGTTCCCTGCAGCAGGGTCTCCCCGGCCCGGACCTCCACCTCCTCCACCGTCGGCTCGGGCGCGGATCCGCCCGCCTCCGGTGCGTCCGGGTGGTCGCGCCGCGACGCCTCGAGGATCTCGGTGACCTCGCCGTCGGAGACCTGGGCGAAGTCCCGGTAGAACCGACCGACAGAACCGAACCTGTCGGGGACCTCGAGGAGGACGACCTCGTCGGCGACCTGCCCGAGCAGGGCCTGCGCGTCGGCCGCCGCGACCGGCGCTGCGACGACGACCCTTGCGGCACCGAGCTGGTGGGCCACCAGGCAGCCCGCCCGGGCCGTGGCGCCCGTTGCGACGCCGTCGTCGACCACGATCGCCGTCCGGCCGACCAGGGAGCGTGGCGCCCGCCCGCCCCGCAGCCTGCGCACGCGGTCGTCCAGCACCTCGCGCTCGCGCGCCTCCGCCCGGGCGATGTCCTGCTCGGTCAGCCCGCAGTGGCGGACGACGGTGTCGTTGAGGACCCGCACCCCACCCTCACCGATCGCGCCCATCGCCAGCTCGGGCTGCACCGGCACGCCCAGCTTCCTGACCACGAGGACGTCGAGCGGTACGTCGAGGGCCCGCGCCACCACATCGGCGACGGGCACACCGCCCCGCGGCAGCCCCAGGACGACGACGTCCTGGCCCCGGAACCCCGCGAGCGCGTGCGCCAGCGCGCGGCCGGCGTCGTGGCGGTCGCGGAACTCGCGCGTCCTGGGCCATTCCATTACTAGGACTGTTCCCCAAGACCCGGCGACCTGCACCTCCCCATGGCCTACTTTGGGCGCGTGCGCATCGTCTCCCTGCTGCCCTCGACCACCGAGATCCTTTTCGCCCTGGGTGCCGGCGACGACGTCGTCGGGGTGACCTTCGAGTGCGACACCCCGACCGAGGCTCGGAACCGCACGATCGTGTCCACGTCGACGATGCCCGAGGACCTCTCCCCCGCCGCGATTGACGCGTGGGTGTCCGCGGCCCAGCAGCGCGGCGAGGACCTCTACACGCTCGACGCCGGCGCGCTGGCCGGGTTGGACGCCGACCTCGTGGTCACCCAGGACCTGTGCGCGGTCTGCGCGGTCGACGTCTCGGTCGTCGACGACGCGCTGGCGCACCTGGGCTGCACCGCCGAGGTCCTCACCATCGACCCGCACGCGCTCGAGGAGGTCCTCGGCTCCGTGCACACCCTCGGCAAGGCGACCGGGCAGGAGGTCGCGGCCGAGGAGCTCGTCGGCGGCCTGCGCGCCCGGCTCGCCGCGGTCGGTGACCGGGTGGCCGGACGCACCCGCCCGCGGGTGGCCGTCCTCGAGTGGGCCGACCCGCCGTACGCCCCGGGGCACTGGATCCCGGAGATGGTCGAGGCCGCCGGCGGCGAGAACGTGCTGGGTACGGCGGGCGCCCGCTCGACGCGGATCACCTGGGAGACGCTGCACGAGTCCCGGCCCGAGGTGGTCGTGGTGGCACCGTGCGGCTACGACCGCGAGGGCGCACAGGAGCAGGCCGACGCCCTCGTCGCCGCCGGCCACCTGCCCGCCGGCGTGAAGGTGCACGCCGTCGACGCCGATGGCATGTGGGCGCGCCCCGGCCCGCGACTGGTCGACGGGGTCGAGGAGCTGGCGGGGGTCCTGCACCCCTGACCGGCGGGTGCGTCGAGGATCACCTTTCGCTTCCCCACCCGAGGGGAGTAGACAGGGGTGTGGGCGCAGACCCGCGCCTTCCGGCCACCAGGCTTCCCTCCTCCGCCACCGCGGACGTCGTACCTAGGAGATCGTCATGAACCGCTCCTCCAAGAGCGAGCTGCTCGCCTCGCTGCCGATCTTTCGCGCCTGCACCGCCAAGGAGCTCAAGCACATCGAGGCCCTCGTCGACCAGGTCTCGGTCAAGGCAGGCCACAAGCTGACGAGCCAGGGCGCCGCCGGCACCGAGGCGTTCGTGATCGTCTCCGGTGAGGCCAAGGTGGAGGTGGACGACCGGACCGTCGCCAACGTCGGCACCGGCGAGATGGTCGGGGAGATGAGCCTGCTGGACCACACCAGCCGTCGCTCGGCCACCGTCACCGCGACGACGCCGATGGACCTGCTCGTCCTCGACCCGCGCAGCTTCTCCACCATGCTCGACGCCCACCCCACCGTGACCCGTCAGGTCGCCGTCGGGCTGGCCGAGCGGCTGCGGACGTACGAGGCGTCGCACACCGCCTGAGCGCTGTCGGCCCCTCGGCCGCTCACGTGGTCGAGGGGAAGCGCTCCTCGTTCACGTCGAGCTTGTCCGAGACAGCCTGGGCCAGGTCGACGTCGAGCACGTCGGCAAGGCGCAGGAGGTAGATCGCGACGTCGGCCATCTCGGCCGACACCCGATCGCGGAGTGGGCCAGGATCAGCAGCGTCCGCGCTCTCCTCCGAGGTGAGCCACTGGAGCTCAGCAGCCAGCTCGCCCGCCTCGCCGACCAGGGCCATGGCGAGGTTCTTGGGAGTGTGGAAGCGCTCCCAGTCCCGGGCGACGGCGAACTCCCGGATCCGCCCGGTCACCTCGTCATCCAGTCCCGCCATGCTTCTCCCTCAGTGCTCGCGGATGAGGGAGCGGAGCATGTCATGGGTCTCCGGGTCGGTGGAGCACACGAACGCGCCGCGCATGCCGCGAGTGAGCAGCACCTTGTAGGTGTTGCGGATCGCGCGGTCGAAGTCGGCCGGGTCGGCGCGGCGGACCTGGTTGTCCTTGCTGAACTCGCGCCGCGTCACCCAGGCGCCGTCCCGCCACACCATGTCCGGCCCGATGATGACGCCGCTGTAGTCGTACTCGAACCCCTGCGCGGTGTAGATGCAGCCCACCTGGTCGAAGCCCGCGGGGTCGGAGGCCCAGAACGGCCGCCCCGGCGCGTCCCCGACCTTGGTGTCCTTCGGGTTGTTCCAGGGGCGCTCCCACAGCCCGATCTTCACGTCGGGGAAGAGGAAGTCGACCTGCGGCTTGCTCCAGCTCCAGCAGTAGCCGGCCGAGATCCGGCCTGAGTAACCCTGGTCGATGTAGGCACGCAGACGTCCCTCCATGCTCTCGGGACCATCGGCGACATCGAGCTCGAAGGTGTCGTCGCCCGACCACCGCGCCGGCCCACCGGGCTCGAGCCCCAGCAGTCGCAGCACCCAGTTCTCGTACACCCGGCTGCCGCCGCAACGGAACTGGTCGTTGAGATCGACAAGTTCGACGTGGCATCCCATCCGCTGGGCGGCAGACACGATGTCGTACACGCTCCCCCGCTCGCTGGGTCGCACGACCTGGTGATCGTCGAGCAGGAACACCGGCACCCGGGCAGCATCTATGAGTTCCTCGACCTGCGGCCGTCCGGTGCGAACCTTGGCCGGCGTGAAGCGGTTGGTGGAGGTCTCCTTGATCCGGTGGGCCTCGTCGTTGATCAGTACGTCGATCCCGTTCTTCTCGGCGTCGACGAACTGGTTGTAGTACTTGAACATCGTCTTCACCCGAGGAGCCCGGTGACCGGCGACCTTGCGCAGGGTGCTGGTGAACGCCGAGGACCCGGTGGCGTGCAGGACCGATCGTCCCTGTCGCGAGAGCTCGCCCAGCAGGCTCAGGGCGATCACGCTCTTGCCCGACCCCGGGCCCCCGGTCACCACGATGACCTCCTTGGTCGTGGCACCACGGGCTCTCTCGACCGCGCGCATCACCAGGGAGTACGCCACCTGCTGTGCGTCGAGAAGCACGAACTGCTCGCGGGACTGCACCTCGTCCGCCGCCAGGGTCAGCAGCTGCTTGCTGGGCTTCACCGCGGCGTTGAGCAGCTCGTCGGCGGCCTCGCTGCCCGGCGCATCGCTGAGCATCGAGGTCAGGAAGTTGAGGAAGTGGCCCCGGCTCTGCCCGGTGAACATCCGACTGGTGCGGGTCTGCGGCAGGTCCCACAGTCCTTCGACTCCGTGGTCGACCGCGTTGTGCAGGTAGGCCACGCCGGCGAGACGGTCCGCGCTCCCGCTGAGTGCAGCGTTGAAGTCAGCCAGATAGTCGCAGTAGCCGCGCACCTGCACGCCCGGGTGGAGTCGGGGTCCACCCCGGGCGTCGGCGAGGACGACCTTGTCCGTGCCCTCCATCGGCACCGCTTGGGACCACTGCTTCAGCTCGACGACGACGTACGACGACTCACCGGTCTTGGGATGTACGCCGCACAGCAGCGCGTCGACCCGCCTGCTGGTCAGCGGCAGCTGGTACTCCAACAGCATCTCGACCTTGTCGAGGCCGGCGTCGTGGAGGTCGTTGGTGAGGGTCGTCAGGCTGCGCTCCCAGGAGCGGACCTCGGCCGGTCCCGGTCGGTGACCATAGGCGAACGAGAACTGCTCGCTCATCGTAGGAATGAGGGTGTTGGCCAGGATCTGAGTGCGGACACCAGATACCGAATCGCGGTACAGCGGCACGACAAGAGCTCCAGGAAGGCATGGCAGTCTTCCCGTTCGGGTTGGAGGCTTGTCGAGTCAGACGCGCACTGTCGGGCCGAGCGGATTACCCCGGCATCGTATGGGTTGCGGGGCGCGCGACACGCAGACTTGCGCCGAAGTCGCGGCTGGACTCAGGTGAGGCGGCGCCTCCGCAAGCGCGCGCCTACGCGGCGGGAAACGCTCGAGCCAGGGTCGCGTGCACCCGTGCGACGTCCACACCTCCGCTGCACTCGAGCGAGAGCAGCTTGGCGAGCCGCTTCGGCCAGACGACGTGCACCTCACGGGTGGTGAACGCACCACCGATCATCGGCCAGTCGGACTCGACGAAGCAGAGCGCGCCGGTGACAGGGACGTCGCCGACGACGGCGCGCACAAGGTCGACCTGCTTGAGCACCCCATCGACCAACTTGGTGCAGTCCCGTCGGCCGACAAGCACCTTCTCGGACCGAGGCCTGAGGATGCCGCCTTCGACCTTCAGCTCAGGTCGGCCCTTGTAACGCTTGGCGTCAATCACCCAGATCCCGGACCTGGTGATCGCGAGGTGGTCGATGTTGGCTCGAGACCCGGGGATCCCCCGGTCGTGGAGCACAGCGAGGTCGTCCCCTGCGAGGCCATCGAGCCGAGCACCGAGCTTCTCCTCCCCTACCGCTCCGCGCTCCCAGGCGTTCGTGCTCTGTTTCTCGTCGGCGAACGCTGCCGCGATCCCGCCGAACCGGCCCCACTTCTCTCGGAGTCGCGCATCGTCGCGGGCCTTGCGCCGCTCGTACTCACGGCGCGCCGAGGCGCCGGCCGCGCCCGCCGCCAACGGGAGGCTGACCTCCACCTCCAGTACAGCGGCGAGGTCATCTGCGGCGGACACTTCCTCCGCATCGAGTTGACCCGATGCGACGCACTCGAGGCACCGCACCGTCTTGGTTTCGCGCTCGTAGATCGCTTCGGTCTTCGCGGCGAACTCGGCGCCGCACAGGCGGCACGTGCCGGCGTACCGCAGCTTCATGCGCTTCCCGGACTTGCTATTGGCCTCGGAATCGACGGTCACGGCCGTCCGATCGGCCACCCCAGGCGAGTCCTTACTCGGTGCGCCTGACCAGCACGACGAAATCGGGGCACCCGAGACGGCCACGCCACCAGGGGCACCGCTCGTGGGCGAACCCGCGTCCTACCGCCCAGATTGACGCACCGATTGGCATCAGGGTGAGCAGATCTCGTCGTTGACCAGTTGGCTGTCAGATCTGCGTGTTTCGCCTGACACATGACACGCCGGTCGGCTCTCAGGGCAAGCATCAGCGCGCGTGCTATCGAGCGGTCAAACCGTCTGTTCCTGGTGTTAAGTTCGAGATGAGCGTGGCGATCCATCTAAAACTCTGTGGGGCCTGGTAGCTGCTTTCTGAGGGTCGAGGAAGCACTCAAACAGCGAGAGGGACTTACGTGACCAGCGACATCCCCGACCTGGGTGCAGTGTTCTGGCCGGTCGGCACCGGCGACTCTGGCACCGTGGTTATCAGCGAAGACGTCGTGGTTCAGGTCGACCTGAACCACCGCGCGAGCGCCGAGAAGGACGAGACGCAGGAAGTGCCCGTCGTGGACCTTCTCGTCCCAACCCTCCCCGAAGGGGAGGACGGCAACCCGTACCTCGCTGCGTTCGTCCTTACGCACGCCGACGCAGACCACTGCAGCGGCTTCGCGAAGCTGCTCGACGAAGTCACCATCGGCGAACTGTGGGCAACACCGCGCATGTGGCGCGAGTACCTCGGCGACCCCAAGGGCCCTGACCTCTGCGAAGACGCCGTCGCGTTCCACGACGAGGTGAAGCGCCGCGTCGAAGCCATCAAGAAGGCCGTCGCCGCAGGCAACGAACCCAGCTACGGCGACCGCGTCCTCATCGTCGGGTACGACACCGGCCACGACAAGCACGCATACTCCGACCTTCCCGACGAGTACCTCGTCTACCCGGGCGAGAGCGTCACCACGATCGACGGCGTCGACCACGAAGGCCGGTTCGAGGCGTTCATCCACGCACCGTTCAAGGACGACTGCGCGGAAGCCCGCAACGACACCTCACTCGCCATGCAGGTCACCCTGACCGAAGACGGTGGCAAGGACGGCAAGGTCCTCCTGTTCGGAGACCTGGCCTACGAAACCATCATGAAGATCTTCAACTACAGCGAGGACAAGGACCGCGAAGAGTACCTCGAGTGGGACCTGCTCCTGGCGCCGCACCACTGCTCCAAAAAGGTCATGTACCTACGCGAGAACAACAAGGACGTCCTGCAAACCGACATCCTCGAGAAGTTCGAGAACCACGCTCGCGAAGGTGCGGTCGTCGTCGCAAGCAGCAAGGAGATTCCGACCTCAGACACCGACGGAGCAAACCCGCCGCACAAGATGGCCGCCGACCGGTACAAGAAGATCGTGGACACGTTCATCTGCACCGCCGAGTGGCCGTCGAAGACCGACCCGTCGCCCGTCGTGTTCGGCGTCGACGAGACCGGCGCGCACATCCTCGACGACACGACGGTTGAGGAGTCCGCGAAGGTCCTCGACCTGTCCAAGGCCGCGGGCGACGGCCGACAGCGGCTCCGCAAGGTCGCCGCAGCCGCAACTGCAGCGGGGCGGTACGTCTCCGGCGCCACCACCGCGGAGGCAACCAAGCAGCTGTCTGGACCCGAAAAGGTCCGCGCCGCCGTGGCCGCGGACCGTGGAACGACGAAGGCGCCGACGACCGCCGTCGGATTCGGACGTGACTGACTCCGGCGTGAGCCTGGCCCGCCGCCAACTGCGAGACCTAGAAGCAACGTCCGACGGCGCCATCCAGATCATCAACGAGGTCCCCAGCAGCGCCGGGCCGACGTTCATCGTCGACCTCGACACCTCCGGCATCGCCCACGAACCCGGCGGCATCCGCATCCGGGACCGTGAGTGGTTCGAGATCTGGGTACCGCCCGGGTTCCCGTTCGATGTGCCCAGCGTGAGGTCTAACCACCGCCGGTGGCTCCGCACCCCACACGTGCACTACGGGCGCACCTTGTGCCTGTACGCGGCAACGTCGGTGGAATGGAACCCGTCCGACGGGATGCGCGGCTATTTACACCGGTTAACGGAGTGGCTCGAGCATGCTGCAGCCGGCACCCTCGACCCGGACGATGCACCTCTCCACCCGCCGGTCGTGTATGCCGACCTGCAGAACGGGCGGCTAATCGTCCACCCCGACCTCGGCGACCGAGCCCCTTGGGCGCCGGACGGCAGCGGCACAGACCCCAAGACCACTTACGCCTGGTGCGTCGCCAACGGCAAACGAGTTGATGTCTTGGAATGGGTGGACCTGGAGACGGCCAAGGACCGCGTCTGGGACAAGGATCCCGCCCTGTTCCACGACGGACACCCGTCCGTGCTGATGCCAGCCGTCATGATCTGCGACGAGTTCGGATTCGAGTTCCCAAGAAAGGCGAAGGAGCTGAGCGAAGGGCTCACTGAGTCCGGGTACGGCAAAGACCAACTCCTCGCCGACATCGCGACCGCGACCGTCATCAACGTCGAACTGCGCAAGAAACAGCTCACCGCCGACGCCACAGCTGCCGGACCCCTCTGGGACGACGTCGACGACCCCGAGAACCATCCGCTGCTCACCGCGATGGTCGTCGCCACCCCATCTCGGCGGCCAGACGGCACGAAGCGCCTCGCGCACATCGCAGCCTGGAAGTTCGATGCTCTGGGCAGCCGAATCACGACCCTGTTCTCAGACGTCCGAGAACGCGACGAGAAGTTCTTCGGCGACCTCACAGAATCCGTTGGGGAACTCGCTTTCGACTGGTTCGATTGGGCCAAACTGCAGTGGATGAGAGTCATGGAGAACCGCCCAGAAGTGACCCGTCGACGCGACGCCGGAACACCAGCATCCTGGCTTGCAGACAAGCGCGTTCTCGTCCTCGGCGCCGGCGCACTCGGCGGCCCCATCGCTGAAGCGTGCGTCCGTGCAGGCGTACGGGAACTCACCGTCGCCGACCACGGAATCGTGAACCCCGGCATCCTCGTCCGCCAGTACTTCACCGATGACGACATCGGACAGGCCAAAGTCACCGCACTCGCACGACGACTCTCGGCTATCCGTTCCGACCTGGACGTCATCCCGGTCCCCGGGAACGTACGAACCGAACTGTTCGCGCCCGGCCAGAACCTCGCCGCGTACGACCTGGTCATCGACGCCACGGCCGACGCGTCGGTCCGCGCCGCAATCGAACTCGCCCGGGTGTCCGCGACGCACAGACCGCCGCTCGTCACGATGGTCATCGGTCACGAAGCTGACCGCGGCCTCGTGGCCGTGAACCTCCCCACCTCATCTGGAGCCGGGCTTGATGCCTTCCGGAAGGTTGCCCTGCACGCAGGGTCAGGAGCGCCAGGGTGGCGCGACATCATGGATGAATTCTTCCCCAAGACCGCACGCACAGAGCTGTTCTTTCCCGAGCCCGGATGTTCCGACCCGACATTCGTCGGTTCGCTCGCCCAGACCACTGCCCTAGCCGGCATGCTGCTCCACGAGGCGCTCACCACACTCAGGACCGCCGAAGCCACCAAGAACCAAGCAGGCACCTACCCGACGGACGGCCCATCCCTGTTCGCATCCGCGGTCAGGCTCGGAAACGCATCCACCGGACACGGCACCGTCCGAGAACAGTGGCATCCAGACCTCGTGCGCTCCGACCTGACGGGGGCCTACGAAGTCCGGATCAGCCAAGAAGCACTAGCCGAGATACGAGCAGAAGTCCGCCGAGGAAGCCGCATTCGCGATCCTCGCATCGAAACCGGTGGCATGCTCCTCGGTGCATTCGACGACGCCACCGGCATCGTGAACATCGACCGTGCGTCCGGCCCACCACCGGACAGCTACCTCAGCGAAGTTCACTTCCAGCACGGCATCAAAGGCACCCAAGAACGCGTTGACGCCGAACTCAGACGGTCCCGAAGCACCACCGGGTTCGTGGGGTTCTGGCACTCACACCCGAACTCACAAGCCACACCCAGCAAGACAGACGAGCAGGGAATGGCACTCGTTGTCGGACCCGACGGATCAAGCCAACGAGCGCTGATGATGATCGTCGGCGGAGGCGGCCAACCCTGGGCAGACTGGCGAGACACCGGTAACGGCCCGCTCCCAAGCACCTACCTCCGCGTCGTACCCCGGTCCGCCGGCCCCGTCGTGGCAGGCCACCGCGGCTACGTCGGTGGTCTCGACCTGCAACTCCTGCCGCCAGGAACGTACTTCCGTGGCGACGGTGGACCGCCGGTACAAGTTCTGGCTGGCGGGGTCGTCCGGGCGCAACCGGCGACCAGCCACCGGTCACTGTGGGCACGCTTCTTCGGAGACCACGAGTGACCAGCCCGACCGCGTCGAAGCTGGCAGTCGGGCTCGCGCTCTCCGGTGGAGGATTCCGAGCAACAGCGTTCGGTCTCGGCGCCCTGCGGGCACTGCACGACCGCGGTGTCCTCGACCAGGTCAGGGTGGTCTCCGGCATCAGCGGAGGCAGCCTCCTCACCGCGATGTGGGCGTACGGTCCCAAGAGCTTCGACGAGTTCGACGCCTCCGTTACCGACCTGTTGCGCTCCGGTCTGCAACGCGAACTCATCGGCCGGGCACTACGTCCAGGCCGCCTCGCCAGAGGACTCAGCGGTACGGCCGGCGCGGTACTTCCAGGGCGCTTTCACCGAACTCAGGCAAGCACCAGAACGGAAGCGCTCGTCAGCGCTATCCGTGCCCACGACTTCGGCTCCAAGACCATGACCGACGTAACTCATTCAGGGCTCGAGGCCATAGTCTCAGCGACCGACCTGGCATCCGGGAACGCCGTTCGGTTCGGAAGCATGGGCAGCGCCTGCTCCCCGTACGGCGTCATCGACGCAGACGTGCCCGTGGCCGACGCAGTTGCCGCGTCCGCAGCGTTCCCCGCGATACTGCCGCAGCTCACCCGCACCTACACATTCACCCAGCAGAACGATCAAAGCCAACACACCCGGACCGTCCTGATGACCGATGGCGGCGTCTACGACAACCTCGGCCTCAGCCCCCTGCTGCCGGGCCGCTCCAAGAAGTTCACACACCACGTGTACGACCTGCCGTACCTCATCGCAGTCGATGCTGGTGCCGGCCGGACAACCTCCCAGCCCCCGGACTTCGTCTTCGGCCGAATGAAACGCACTCTCGAAATAGCGCACACCCGCGCTCAGGACGGCACCCGCGCACGCATCCACGAATCCAGAGAGGCCGGAGTTCTCAAGGGCCACGTGTACGCCTACCTCGGCATGCAGGACAGGAACCTGCCGGTACCGGTCGCCGACCTCGTCACCCGCGACCGGGTGTACAACTACCCGACGGACTTCAAGGCTATGAGCGCCGAAGATCTCGGCGCCGTCGCTGGCCGAGGTGAGCAGCTCACGCGCGTTCTGCTGAGCTCCTACTGCCCCGAACTAGGCACCTAGTCTATCCGAGACCTCGACGCTGTCCGGGAGCCTCATGCGGGAGCGCACAAACGATGGCCCGCCCCTATTCGGGCGCGGGGCATCGTGAGGTTGCCAGCTAGTCAGCTAGGGCGGTCTGTCGAATTCCTGCTCGGGTGAGCACCCGCGTCATTCCGGCTCCCCTCTGTTGTCAACCGGCGTCTTGAAGCGCCTGGCGGGGTTGACTCTTCCGCGGTCGTGATGCGGCGGCGTAGCGTCGTGGGTGCGGGTCCGGGAGTGGCTGATCCGAAGTGCCGATGTGCGGGGGTAGGTCGGCCGCGCGGGATTCTCGAGACGCCCCGCTTTGCCCTCCCGGACTCGCACCAGCAGCGTGGTGGGCGTCGTCGAGGAGCTGTCGATAGACGGCGTCGGAGATCTTTCGTTTGAGGCAGCGCAGCGCTTCGAGATGGGTCTTTCCGGCAGTGCGCTTGCGTCGGTAGTAGGTCCGGCCTTCGGTATCGAGTCGGATCTGGCTGAGTGCCGCCATGTGCAGCATGTGGTTGATCTTGCGGTTGCCGGCACGAGATAGCCGGTGTCGGATCTGCTCACCCGATGAGGCGTCCAGCGGTGCTGTTCCTGTCCAGGACGCGAACCGGTTGCGGTCAGCGAACCTCGACACGTCGCCGACGTCAGCGAGGATCCGAGCGGCCCCGATCGGCCCGATGCCGGGCAGGTCCATCAGCTTCGACCCGGACGCGATGACCAGCGCTTTCAGCTCCTTGTCGCTGGCTTTGATCCTGCGGTCGATCACGGTCAGGTCCTCGAGCTGTTCGAGCGCGAGCCGCTTGCACGTCTTCCCAGCGATGTCGCGTGGACGGCGTCGCGAGAGGATCTCGCGTGCCTGTGGGGCGGTGAGGTTCAGCTTGACCTCGCCCGGGACGAGCTCGGAGAGCATCCGCTGCAGTCGGTTGACTGTCTGCACGCGTTGGCTGATCAGTTCTGCGCGACGGTCGGTCAACATCCGTAGGACCTCCAGATCGCTGTCGTAGGACAGCACCCGCAGGCCCTTGGTGCGCACCGCCACGGCCGCGACCGCGTGCGCGTCGTGGGCATCGGTCTTTCGGTTGTGGCCGGTGTCGAACAGCCGAGCCCTGGCAGAGAGCTTGGGCGGGACATCCACCACCCGCTCGCCGTCGGCGAGCAGGCGCTGGGCCAGGGGCGACCGGCGCCACCGCTGCCCTCAACCGCCCACACCCGATCGGGCCAGGTGGCGACGTGCTTCTTCATCGCGGCGTAGCCGGTCTTGTTGGTGTCGAACCGGCCAACAGCCAGGACTGTCTCTCGCGCGTCGACGACCTCAATGGTGGCCGACAACTTGTGGGGATCGACCCAGATGAACACCTGCATCTGCGTTCCCGCCTTCGTGTCGCGGCTGATGTGGACGCGAGGCGGGCATTGCTACTGCGAGCCGGGCAGTCCCCTCTTGAGCCACACCTCAACGCGGTGATCGACGGGGACGCAGCCCGAAAAAGAGCCACACCCGGAGCTCGGGTGGGCAGCCGCAAAGAGAGCGCCCCGTCGACCACCTGGACCGAGTCTGGCCGGACACCGGTCCTACGGGAATCGTCTAGTAGCCGCGTCTAGGCACGGCTGGCAGTGCCCATCTGCTGCGACCACCGAGTTGGCGATAGGCCGCTGGAAATGGCGCCGAGGCGTCTGTTGTCGCCTACGCACCGGGCATGACCACAGGGTCGCAGACGCAGTCGGGAGCGCAGGCGAGGAAGGTGTGAACGTCATGCCCGCATCTCGCGCACTGCATGTCGTGCGACAGGTGCACGTCGTTGATCTGAGTGGTGTCCCACATGGGGCTTGCCTTCTTGCGTCGTCCGGTTGTCGTGTGACTTGTTCGCAACCGCAGACGTCAGCGACGGGTTCTCGTCGATGCAACTGGGAATGCCACCAACCGGGCTGGCCACTCGGAGCCGCGGTTGGACAGGCGAGCGCGCCGCGGAAGAACCCCGCGCGTCTAGTAGCCGCGTATGCACGTCGAATGCCGCGTGGCCCATCCGACGTTCCACGGCCCGATCCCCTACCCGTCCGCTCTTTGGGCATCCCAGTCAGACCTCGCCGTCGTCGCTGCGGGTTCGCCCCGCGAGGACGCCGTCCAGCTCTGCACTGCTCGCCGTCACCCGACCCATCTCCTCCCCGCCGTCGCAGGTGAAGAGACCCACCACGACGGACCCCTCGGACCGGGCCAGCACGCGCCAGTGACCGCCGGAGGTCTCCCACCGCTCGAGCACGGCTGCCGGGTCCGCGTGCTCCTCGGTCATGGCGTCGAGCGTAGTAGCGCCAGGCTCGTTGACACCCGGACTCAGCCCAGTTGATCCGCCAGCTCGCCGAGCGATCGCGCCGTGAGGTCCGGCGCCGTGAAGTACGCCGGGTAGGGGCCGCCGGCCCGGTTGATCCAGGCCGTGGCGAGGCCGGCCCGCGCCGCGCCATCGATGTCCCACGGGTGGACCGCCACGAGCATCGCGTCCTGCGGGTCGACCTCGCACCGCTCGAGCGCGTAGGCGTAGGACCCCGCCGCCGGCTTCCAGATGCCCGCCTCCTCCACCGAGAGCAGAGCCTCGAACTGGTCGAGGACGCCGGCGCGCTCGAGGAGCGCCTCGGCGACCGACGTCGCGCCGTTGCTCAGGGTGACCAGGCGGATCCCCAGCCCCCGCAGCGCGCGCACCCCGTCCGGGACGTCCGGGTGCACGACCAGACCGGAGAAACCCTCCATCACGTGCTGGACGGCCTTGTCGACGGGCCGGTCCAGCGGCTGCCCGTGCAGGCTGACCGCCAGAGCCTCGGCCGCGATGTCGGCGAACGACTCGCTGGCGTCCACCACGGTCAGCGAGAAGCCGTCCCGCAGCAGCCCGGCGAACCACACCGTCGCCAGGGACGGCGGGGCCCCGACGTCTGCGAACCGCTCCCCCATCGCACTCATATCGGAGAGGGTCTCGTTGACGTCGAAGACGAGGACCGCCGGTCGCCGCGGTCCGTCCGGGCTCACCGGGTGGTCGGCGCTGGGGAGGCTCGGGTCCATCGGCTCACTCGGCTCGGTCGCCATCTGTTCATCCTCACAATCGAGCTGGTCCACCAGAGTCGCGCAGCGCCTCGAGCGCCGTACGGATCTGGTCGTGGGTGGGGAGGTCCATCCGGCAGCGCGGCGCCCCCGCCACCGGCGCGCCGGTGGCGATGTCGAGGCCGTCGACGACGAGCGTGGGCGAGGGGTGGTCGCCCACCACGGTCTCCACCGGCTCGTCCCCCATGCCCGTCTCGGCGAGGCACTCCCGGAGCTCGTCCACAAGGCGTTCCACCAGCGGGCAGTCGGGAACCTGCAGAATGCGGATCCGGTGGTCCGCCGGGCGGCTCCCGCTTGCGGCCCCGGGCCCCGGCCTATCCACCGACTGCTCGCAGCCCGTCGACGTCCAGCACGGTGATCCGTCCCCGGCCCAGCGTGATGAGGCCCCGGGCAGCGAGCTTGCCCAGCCGGCGGCCCATCGTCTCGGCGATCCGCGTCGCGATCCGCGGGTCACCGAGCAGCAGGCGACGGACATCGGCCTTGTTCATCACACAACCGCCGACGGGCTCAGGCAGACCAGAGCGACGTCGACGTCGGCGGCGGTCATCACCCGTCCTCGTCGACCGGGCGGACCTCGACGCCATTCCAGAACGCGACGTGGGTCTTGACCTTCGTCGCGAGGAAGGTCGGCTTGCGGTAGACCCAGGCCGCGTCGGGGTTGACCACCCCGTCCACCTCGACGGTGAGATAGCTGGCCTTGCCCTTCCACAGGCACAGGCTCGTCGTCGAGCTCGGCCGGAAGTGCTCCGAGCGCAGCGACTCCTCGGGGAAGTAGCGGTTGCCCTCCACGACGACGGTCTCGTCGCTCTCGGCGATCACCGCACCTCCGAACACGGCCTGCATCCTCATGCGGACTCGTCCTCTCCGGGGTCATCAGGGGTGTCGGTCGGGGGACGGGTGAGCGTCCAGACAGCCACACCGGCCAGGAGTGCGAGAACACCTGCGACGTTCAGGTCACGAGCGAGCAGCATGAACCCCAGGCTCAGAAAGACGACGAGCGCCAACGCCCGACCCAGTGCCAGCCCCGGTGACAGGCCGCCGTCCGGCCCCGAGGCGCCCGGTGAGGCGTACGACGCCGCGGCAGCAGACGGTTGCACCGGCTCCTGCCAGTCCCGGCCGAGCAGGGGCGCGAGGTCGCGCCAGGTCGGGTTGGTCAGCCAGGTCTCCCCCACCCGCACCGTCGGCACGGTCTCGGCCCCGCCGTTGGCCGCGCGCACGAGCTCGCGGGCCTCGGCGTCGGACCAGATGTTGCGCCAGGTCGCCTCGACCCCGCGGTCACGCAGCTCCGAGCGCAGGGTCCGGCAATACAGGCAGCCCGGTCTCCACAACACCTCCACCTGCTCGCTCACGGCGCGGACCTCCCCAGGGACCGGCCGTGCGGGGGAACGGAGGTGCGGGACATGTCAGGGGCCTCTCGGTGGGAGATCGTCCGGACCTCCGACGCTAGTCCCCGGGCGGTCACCGGGCCCAGGACGGGCCACGCGCGCCGACAGCCGGTTCAGCACGACCACGCAGGACTGTGGGGGACGAGATGAGCTTGGTCTCCAGGAAGGACCCGAGCCCCTCGACGTTGCCCTCGCGACCGAGACCCGACTTTCGAGCCGGCTCGCTGTCCACGGCGGTCCTGCGACGGCATCCGCCGGGTGCGGAAATGAGACAGCTCGGCTCAGCGAGCGGAGCGTGCTCCTCGGCCGACCTGGTCGGAGAGGGCCGTCAGGCTCTGCGTCAGCAGCTCGGTGAGCGAGCGCTCGGGGTCGTCGAGCCACATCTCGTACGCCGTCATCGCCAGCGCGAGACCGACGTGACCGAGCAGCCGCGGCTCCAGGGCGTCGGCGCCGACGCCGAGTCGCGCGGCGGCGTACTCGGCGATGACCTGGCGCCACTCGCCGTAGCGCAGGGCGGAGTGGGCCTGCAGCGCCGGCGTCTCGAGGATCAGCCGCATCCGCTCCACGTGCGGAGGGGACGCCTCGGTCGGGAAGCGGTTGAACTCGACGATCCCGCTCCCGATGGCCTCGTAGAGGTCCAACCCCTCCGGGGTGTTCTCGAGGATCTCCCGGAACCCGGCCAGCGTCCGGTCGAACTGGCCCCAGGGGATGTCGTTCTTCGACCGGTAGTAGCGAAAGAGCGTGCGTCGCCCGACACCCACCGCCTCGGCGATGGCGTCGAGGGTGGTGGCCTCGAAGCCGCGGGCCCGGAAGAGCGTGAAGGCAGCCTGCTCGATGGCGCCGTGGCTGGTCACCTCCGGCCGCCCGACCGATGCTCTGCGCGTCACGGTGGAAATGTAGGCCCTTTCATTATTGCCACGAGTGCGTTTATTGTGAGTGGCACGTCACATCCACTGCGAGAGGACCGGCCGATGAACCCCGAGAACCCCACCACCGAGCAGACCGACGAGTCGCTCACCGCCGAGACCCTGATCGAAGAGGTCTCGATCGACGGCATGTGCGGCGTGTACTGATGCTCGACGAGCCCTGGACCCTGTCCCCCTCGGTGGCGCTGCGCCCGGAGTCGTTCGGTGCGCTGGCCTACCACTTCGGCAACCGCAAGCTGACGTTCCTGAAGCGTCCCGAGCTGGTGGCAGTGGTCCGGGCGCTCGGCGAGCAGCCCGACGTCCGCTCGGCGCTGGTCGCCGCGGGTGTCCCGGAGGCTCAGCACGCGGCGTACGCCGACGCGCTGGCGGGCCTGGCCCGCACCGACATGATCCGCCCCCGCAGCGAAGGAGTGGCCGCGTGACCATCGCGCCCGCACGTCCCACCCCCGGCACGTTGATCGAGGAGTTCGAGCTCGGCCTGGATGCCCCCATCTGCCTGACGTGGGAGCTGACGTACGCCTGCAACCTCGAGTGCGCCCACTGCCTCTCGTCGTCGGGCCGCCGTGACCCGCGCGAGCTCACCACGGAGCAGTGCGAGGCCGTCATCGACGAGCTGCAGCGGATGCAGGTCTTCTACGTCAACATCGGCGGCGGCGAGCCCACGATCCGCTCCGACTTCTGGCACCTGCTCCAGTACGCCGTCGACCACCAGGTCGGGGTGAAGTTCTCCACCAACGGCTCGCGGATCACCCCCGAGCGGGCGCAGTTCCTCGCCTCCACCGACTACGTCGACGTGCAGATCTCCCTGGACGGCGCCACCGCGGAGGTCAACGACTACGTCCGCGGCCCCGGCTCCTACGACACCGCCCTCAAGGCACTGCAGAACCTGCAGGACGCCGGCTTCCAGGACGCCAAGATCAGCGTCGTCTGCACCCGGCAGAACATCGGCCAGCTCGACGAGTTCAAGGCCCTCGCCGACCGCTTCGGCGCGACCCTGCGGTTGACCCGGTTGCGCCCGTCCGGCCGCGGTGCGGACGTGTGGGACGAGTTGCACCCGCTGCCGGAGCAGCAGCGCGAGCTCTACGACTGGCTGATGGCCCGCGGCGAGGACGTCCTGACCGGTGACTCGTTCTTCCACCTCGCGGCGTTCGGCGAGCCCCTGCCCGGACTCAACCTCTGCGGCGCCGGCCGGGTGGTCTGCCTGATCGACCCGATCGGCGACGTCTACGCGTGCCCGTTCGCGATCCACGACAACTTTCTGGCCGGCAACCTGCTGACCGACGGCGGCTTCAAGCAGGTCTGGCAGACCTCCGAGCTCTTCCGCGAGCTCCGGTCCCCGCAGACCGGGGGAGCGTGTGCGAAGTGCGAGTTCTTCGACACCTGCCGCGGCGGCTGCATGGCCGCGAAGTTCTTCACCGGCCTGCCGCTCGACGGCCCCGACCCCGAGTGCGTCCAGGGGTACGGCGAGTCCGCCCTCGATCAGCTGAACCAGTCCGGGGGGCGGACGATCCCGGCCGCGAGCCAGGACCACTCCAAGGCCGGGCCCACCCGCAACCAGCCGGTGATGCTCACCCTCACCCGGCGTCCCGACCTCACCCCGCCCAGCGCGCCGCCGACCTCCGCGTGCGCAGAGAGCCCGCTCGCCGGGTTCACTCCCCCATCGATCTGAGGACCTTCATGCCTGTCAGCAAGCCCGAGTGGCTGCAGAACCCCTGGAAGCAGAACCCCTGGTTCGAGTCGGTCGCGGTGGCCCAGCAGCGCGCCCGCAAGCGCCTGCCGGCCCCCGTGTACGCCGCCCTGGTCGCCGGCTCCGAGCGCGGCCAGACCATCAGCGACAACCAGAGCGCATTCGCCGAGCTCGGGGTCGCTCCCCACGTCGCCGGCCACCACGCCGAGCGCACGATGGGCACCACGGTGATGGGCCACGACATCTCGCTCCCCGTCGTGATCAGCCCCACCGGCGTCCAGGCCGTGCACCCCGACGGCGAGGTCGCGGTCGCGCGAGCAGCCGCCTCGCGCCACACGATCATGGGGCTGTCGAACTTCGCCTCCAAGTCGGTCGAGGAGGTCACCGCCACCGGCGCGCGCACCTTCTTCCAGATGTACTGGACCGGTGACCGCGACGTCGTCGTCCAGCGGATGCAGCGGGCCCACGACGCCGGCTCGCTCGGCCTGATCGCGACCCTCGACTGGTCCTTCTCGATGGGCCGCGACTGGGGCAGCCCCGAGATCCCCGAGAAGGTCGACCTGAAGACGATGGTCCGGATGGCACCGAAGGTCGCCACCAAGCCCCGCTGGCTCTGGGAGTTCGGCCGCACCGGTCAGATCCCCGACCTGACCGCACCCAACCTGGCACCCCCCGGCGGGGATGCGCCCACGTTCTTCGCGGCGTACTACGAGTGGATGACGACGACGCCCCCGTCCTGGGACGACGTCGCGTGGATGCGTGAGCAGTGGGCGCAGATCAGCGGCGGCAAGCCCTTCATGCTCAAGGGCGTCTGCCGCGTCGACGACGCGCTCCGCGCCCGCGACGCCGGCGTCGCCGCGCTCTCGGTCTCCAACCACGGCGGCAACAACCTCGACGGCACACCCGCCGCGATCCGGATGGTCAAGCCGATCGCCGACGCCGTCGGCGCCGACCTCGACGTCGTCATGGACGGCGGCGTACGCCGTGGCTCCGACGTGGTCAAGGCCGTCGCCCTCGGCGCCCGCGCCGTGATGATCGGCCGCGCCTACCTGTGGGGCCTCGCCGCCAACGGCGAGGAGGGCGTCGGCAACGTGCTGGACGTGCTCCGCTCCGGGATCGACTCCGCGCTCCTCGGCCTCGGGGTGGCCTCGCTCGACGAGCTCACCCCCGAGCACCTCCTCGTGCCCGAGGGGTTCCACCGAGCGCTCGGGACGACCCGCCCCGCGGGCGCCCAGGCGACCGCATGGACCCAGGGCTGACCATGCGGCTGGCCCAGGCGACCTCGGCTGAGACCGCGGATGCCGCCGTCGTGCTGGTGCCGGTCGGCTCGGTCGAGCAGCACGGCCCCCACCTGCCGCTGGAGACCGACACGATCATCGCCACCGCGGTGGCCGCGGGTGCGGCGGAGCGCCTGGGCGGCCGCGGGGCCGGGGTGTGGGTGGCACCGCCGTTGACCTACGGCTCCAGCGGGGAGCATCAGTCGTTCCCGGGCACCTCCTCGATCGGGACCGAGACGTTGCGGGGAGTCGTCGTCGAGCTCGTCCGCTCCCTGCGCACCTGGGCCGCCCGCGTCGTCCTGGTCAACGGGCACGGCGGCAACCTGACCGCGCTGCGCGAGGCCGTGGCGCAGCTGGTGGACGAGGGCCACGACGTGGCCTGGGTGGCCTGCGCCACCGAGGACGTCGACCTGCACGCCGGACGCACCGAGACCTCGCTGCTGCTGCACCTTGCGCCATGGTCGGTGCGTCGCGACCGGGCCGAGGCCGGCAACACCCAGCCGCTGCCGGAGATCCTGCCCGCCCTAATGAGCGGGGGTGTCGCGGCGGTCTCGGCCAACGGTGTCCTCGGCGATCCGGCGGGCGCGTCCGCGGCCGAGGGACGGGCGGTGCTGGAGTCGATGGTCGACGACGTCGTGGCCCGGACGACGGCGGCCAGCCGGTGAGCAGGGTCGCCCTGGTCACCGGGGCCGCCCGCGGCATCGGTGCGGCCACGGTGTCCCGCCTCGTGGCCGACGGGTGCCACGTCCTCGCCACCGACTCCTGCGAGGGTCCGCCCCTGGCCACCCGCGAGCAGCTCGAGGAGGTCGCCGAGCGCCACGGCGATCAGGTGATCTGCCGCGTGGTGGACGTCCGCGACCGCCGTGCCCTCGAGGAGGCGGCCGCGGAGGCCGTCCGCACCTGGGGACGGCTCGACGTCGCCGTCGCCGCAGCCGGGGTCGTCCGCGGGGGCCGCCCGTTGTGGGAGACCTCCGACGGCGACCTGCAGGACCTGTGGGAGGTCGTGGCCAAGGGCGTGTGGAACACCGCCGCGGCCACCGTCCCCGCCATGCTCGCCGGCCCGGACCCGCACGGCTGCCGCTTCGTCGCCGTCGCCTCCGCGGCTGCCAGCCAGGGGCTCTTCCACCTCGCCGCCTACAACGCCACCAAGCACGCCGTCGTCGGCATCGTGAAGGGGCTGGCCGCAGACCTGGTCGGCACCGGCGTCACGGCCAGTGCCGTCTCCCCCGGCTCGACCGACACCGAGATGCTCCGCGCCACGGCTGCGCTGTACGACGTCCCCGTCGACGAGCTCGTCCACCACCAGCTGATCCGCCGCGTCATCGACCCCGACGAGATCGCCGCCGCGATCGCCTTCTGCGCATCGCCGGCCGGGGGGGTCGTCAACGGCAGCGTGCTGCACGCCGACGGCGGCTTCGAGGGCTGAGGAACCCGCCGATGCCTTTCCCCCGCCTCGTCCCGGTCGCCGTACCGCCCGCGCCCCTGCCGACAGGCTTCACCGTCGAGCTCCATCCCGCGGCGTGGCACCTCGATCAGGGGCGGTTCCTCGTCGGCGGGTCCCCCCTCACCGTCATGCGTCTCTCCGCGGCTGCCCAGAAGCGACTCGACGGACGACGACTGGTCGTCACCGACGCCGCGTCCGCCCAGGTCGCCGACCGGCTCCTCGCCACCAACCTCGCGCATCCCGTACTCGATGCCACGGCCGCGGTGTCGACCGAGGACCTCACCGTCGTGGTGCCGGTGCGGGACCGTGTCGCACAGCTCAACCGCTGCCTGGCGGCCCTGCACCCCCTGGACGTGATCGTCGTGGACGATGCCTCGCACGACCCCGCCGCGGTCGCCGCTGTCGCCCGGCGCCACGGTGCGAAGGTCGTCGCCCTCGACACCAACCTCGGACCTGCCGGCGCCCGCAACGCCGGCCTGGCGCGGGTCACGACCGCGGTCGTCGCGTTCGTCGACTCCGACGTGGAGGCCCCTGCCGACTCCCTGCTCCAGGTGTCCCGCCAGCTGGCCGACCCCACGGTCTGCCTGGTCGCCCCCCGCGTGGTCGGCCACGCCCGAAGCCGCCGTCCACGCTGGTTCGAGCGGTACGACGCGGCCGTCTCCTCGCTCGACCTCGGCCGCACGCAGGGCTGCGTGCGGCCCGGAGCCACGGTCGCGTGGGTGCCCAGCGCCTGTCTCGTCGGCCGCACCGAGCGCCTCGGTCGCGGCTTCGACACCGACCTGCGCACCGGTGAGGACGTCGACCTCGTCTGGCGCCTGGTCGATGCCGGGCACCGGGTGCGGTACGAGCCGGCCGTCACCGTGTGCCACGACGTACGCCCCACGGTGCGTGGGTGGCTGGGACGGAAGGTGCTCTACGGCTCCAGCGGCGCTCTGCTGGCCGAGCGGCACGGCACCCGGGTCGCCCCGGCGGTGCTCTCCCCCGCCCTCGCCCTGGTCGGGGCCGCGCTGCTCCTTCGGCGTCGATGGTCGGTGCCGGTCGCGGTTGCCGGCGCGGTGCATGCCGGTGTCGCCGTCGCCCGGGCGCTGCCCGACGAGATGTCCGGTGGCGCCCGCGCCCGAGTAGCGGGCCGTCTGACCGCGCGCGGTGTCGGCTGGTCCGTCCGTCAGGAGTCGGCGCTCCTGCTGCGCCACTGGTGGCCCGTCGCGGCCGCCGCCTGCCTCGTGCCGCCAGTACGCCGAGCCGTCGCGACGGCGCTCCTCGTCGACACCGTCGTCGCGGTGGCCGAGCACCGGCGCGACGACCTCGACGTGCCCTCCCTCCTCCTCGGGCACCGCCTCGACGACCTCGCCTACGGAGCCGGCCTGTGGTGGGGGGCGTGGCGCAGCAGGTCAGCAGCGGCACTGCGGCCCCGCGGTCCGGCAGCCCGGTAGCCCAGAGGGCCCAGGTCCGCGGTAGGCGTCCGGGGCCGCGTACCGGCTCTTGACGCAGCGGCTACGACCTGCAGTGTCAGCCGCGCTCGCGGATCCGCCGGGGTGAGTGGTGGGCGCGCTCGACCACGTCATCGACCGCCTTGAGGAAGACCGGACGCCAGCGTTCGACGTCGAACACCACCGAGGCGTGCCCGCCGGGTGTCTCGTAGACCTTCGCGTCCTTGATGCCGGCGGCGAGCTCGCGCTGCCGCGACGTCGCGATGGCGTAGTCCCGTCCGGTGATGACGACCGCCGTGGGGACGTCGATCTCCGGGAGCCATTCCCGAGCATCGAACGAACCGAGCTCGCCGAGCACCTCGGGTAGCGCCCACGCACTGGTGCTCCGAAACTCCGCCCAGGCCCACTCCGACAAGTCGGTCCCGGGAGGGGGCACCTCCGGCAGCGCACCGTGCACGAGGCCGACCCGGTGGCGGTAGTGGCTGCGCAGTGCCGCGTTGGCCACACCGAGCATCGGGTAGAAGAGCGAGTCGCCGAGGTTCATCTTCCAGCAGGCGGCCGTCGACGCCAGGACCAGCCCCGCCGTACGGTCGCCGTGACGACGCCAGAACACCTGCGCCAGCGCGCCGCCCATCGAGTACCCCACGGCGACGACCTCGTCGATGCCCAGGAACTCCAGCAGCGCGGCGGCGTCGTCGACGCAGTCGACGATCTGGAAGCGGTCGGAGAGGATCCCGCGGCCGTGCCAGCGCTGGTCGAGCATCACCAGGCGGTAGTGCGGCCGCAGCTCCTCGATGCTGGAGAACCAGGTGAGGTACGACGTCGTGGCCAGTCCGTGGAAGAGCAGCAGCGTCGGGGCGTCCGGATAGGGAGCGCCGGTGTCGACGGCGAACACCGTGCCGCGTCCCGGCAGGTCCACCAGCGTCCCCTCCGGCAGTTCGGGCAGGTCGGGGAAGCGCTGGGTACGGCGAATGCCCGCACGCGCGGCGCGCACCGCCTGCCGGCCACCGAACCGACCGCCGACGACGACTGCACCGATCCCCTTGCGGCCGACGGTCCGCAGTGCTCGCACCCTCATGCGCGCGCCTGCCGACCGGCCTCGCGGCCATGGGCGGGTTGGGTCCTGTGCTCGGGTTTGGCCTTGCGCTCGAGGTCGAGCTCGGCCAGCGCCTCCGGGAAGTACGCCGCCAGGCGGTGCACGTCAGGGAGCAGCTCGGGGCAGGCAAGCAAGGAGAAGTTCATCCGATCGACGTAGGACCACACGGTCACGTTGAGGCCGATGCCGTCCACGAGCGGACCGACGCTGTACAGGTCCACCAGCCGTGCACCGCCGACGGCCGCCGGCTCCCGTGGGCCCGGCACGTTCGACACGATCGCGGAGAACGCAGCCGAGTGCCACGAGGCGGCGCTGATCCGCGAGTACGCGCGCACGAGGAACGCGAACGGGCGTGGCGGGGTGAACTGGCTCCAGTCCGCGAGGATCGAGGTACCGAGCCGCTGCTGGATCCGCTTGGACTGGGCGGTGGTCTCGGAGATCTTGCGCACCCGCTCCACCGGGTCGTCCACGTCGGTGGCCAGCGTGGTGAAGAGGTTCGACACGCGGTTGCCGGCGAGCCTGGGGAGCGCGTCCTTGCCGTCGGCACTGATCGGGACACCGGCGAGGAGGGACGACGAGGGCTGCTCGCCATGCGCGACCAGCCAGCGACGCAGCGCCCCCGAGGTCACCGCGAGGACGAGGTCGTTCAGCGTCGCCCCGTCGTACTGCGCGCGGATCCGCCTGAAGTCCGCCAGCGGCAGCGTCACCGTGGCGAACGTCCGCCGCGAGGTGAGGGAGCCGTTGAAGGAGACCCTCGGTGCGTGAAAGACGGGCATCGGCGTCTTCACACCACCGCGCCGCTCCTTCAGGGCGCCGACCAGGCCCTTCCCGGTGCGGGCGAGCAGGCCGGGTATGCACGCGATCTGGGCGGTCGCGTCGCGCAACGCGTGGCGGACGAGCATCGCCTTGCTCGGAAGCCTGGTCGTGGACTCGCACTCCTCCTGCAGCGGCTCCGGAGCCACCGCCGAGCGGACGTCGGTCACGTTGGCGAGAAGGGCGTTGGCTGCGGCGCCGTCGGCCATGGCGTGGTGCATCTTGCCGACCACGGCGACCCGGCCGCCCTCGAGGCCCTCGCAGAAGTGCAGCTCCCAGAGCGGGTAGCTGCGGTCGAGCGGCGTGCTCGCGACCAGCCCGATCAGCTGCTCCAGCTCGCGCATGGTCCCGTCACCCTGGAGCCTGTGGCGCCGGAAGTGGTGGCCCGCGTCGATCCGCGCCAGGGTCACCCACACCGGGTGGTTGAGCCCGAACGGAACCGGAACCGCGCGCCGGCGCAGGGGTGGCAACCGCTTGAGCCTGTGGAGCATCGCGGCGACGAACCCGTCGTACGTCAGGGCCTCGTCGGCCTCGAGGATGGCGATCTTGAGCGTGTGCATGTGGACCGACGGGGTCTCCATATAGAGGAACCCCGCGTCGATGCCGGTCATCCGCTCGATCGCGGGCCGCACGCGGGTCACCGGACGGCTCCGGGCAGCTCGCGCGCCATCACCTTGCCGGCGGCGTTGCGCGGCAGCTCGTCGAGGAAGACCACGTCTCGCGGAACCTTGTAGCCCGCCAGCTGGGAGCGCACGTGCGCCTTGAGGTCGTCGGTGGTGGGCGACGCGCCGTCGGTGGGGACGACGTACGCCGCGAGCCGCTGCCCGAAGGCGTCGTCCTCCACTCCGACCACGACCACCTCGCGCACCGCCTCGTGCAGGCCCAGGGCCTTCTCCACCTCGACCGGGTACACGTTCTCGCCACCCGAGACGATCATGTCGTCGTCCCGACCGACCACGAAGAGCCGACCGTCGTCGTCGAGCTTGCCGACGTCGCCGCTCACCATGAAGTCGTCGACGAACTCCTTCTCCGCTCCTGCGGTGTAGCCGTCGAACGGCGAGGCGCCGCGGACCAGGATCCGTCCGACCCCCCCGGGCGGTACGTCGTCCCCGCCGTCGTCGACGATCCGCACGAGCGTGCCGCGGATCGGACGCCCGGCGGTGTCCGGCGCGTGCCGGAGGTCAGCAGGCCGGGCGACACTGATCTGGCCCGCCTCGGTGGCGTTGTAGCTGTTGTGGACGACGTCGCCGAACCGGTCCATGAAGGCGGTCACCGACTGCGGCCGCATCCGGGAGCCACTGGCCGACACGAAACGCAGGGACTTCAGCGAGTAGCGGCCGAGCACCTCCTGCGGCAGGTCCATGATCCGCTCGAGCATCACGGGCACCACGCTCAGCCCGGTGGCCCGGTGCTCCTCGACCAGCGCCAGCGTCGCCTCCGGGTCGAACTTGCGTCGCGTCACCACCGTGCAGGCCATGGTGGCGGCGACGACGAGCTGCCCGAAGCCCCACGCGTGGAACATCGGCGCGGCGACGACGACGGTCTCCTCGCCCCGCCACGGGATCGCCTCCAGCATCCCGGCGAGCTCGTCGGGTCCTCCCCCGCTGCGCCGCGCTCCCTTGGGCGCACCGGTCGTCCCGGAGGTCAGGAGCACGACGCGGCCTCGATCTGCGGGCCTCGGCGGCGTCCGGTCACGGTGGCTGGCGATGAGGCCGTCGACGCTCAAGGCACCGGTCCCGGGCTCGGTGTCGGTCCAGCCGAGGACCTCCACCAGCTCGCCGAGCCGTTGCCGGGCGTCGGCGACGACACCGGCGAACTCCTCGTCGTAGACGATCACCCGTGCACCCTCGCGCTCCATCACGTCGGCGAGCTGGGGTCCGGAGAAGCCGGTGTTGAGCAGCAGGGTGTCGGCGCCGAGCCGGGAACCGGCGAGGAGCCCGTCGACGAAGCCGCGGTGGTTGCGGCAGAGCACGGCCAGCCCGCCTACCGGACCACCGTGCGCGTCGAGCAGACCGGCCGCGAGCGCGTCAGCCCGGTCCTGGAGCTCCTGCCAGGTCAGCGAGCCGCGCTCGTCGACGAGGGCGGTGCCGTCGGGTCGGCGTACCGCCGCCAACGCGAAGCTGGCCGTGGCCGTGGTGCCCTGCTCGCGGATGACCCGGACCAAGGCGAGGTACTTGGTGGGCCGCATCAGCACGAGCATCCGACTGCTGACCAGGGTGCGGAAGACCCACAGCTGCGTCCGCAGGGCGTGCAGCAGTCCGAGCGGGACCTGCAGGATCTTGTGCATGCACCTCATCCCAGCACCGGGAAGCGGCGCTGACTAGCAAGCTCGTCGGAAGCGGCCTGCATCCGGCCGCGGACGATCTCGTCGATCTCCGCCACGTGGTCGGCCGGGTCGAGATCGGGCCCGAGCACCGTGGCCGGGTCGATCGGCTCCAGGACGCGCGTGGTGATCTTGGTCGGCAGCGGCAGGTTGGGCGGCGCGGCGCCCACCATTCCGAACGGGAAGCCGATGCCGATCGGGAACAGGTCGGTGCGCAGCAGCTTGCGCCACGGGGCACGCCGGCCGATCCACTCGCCGCGGGTCAGGAAGATCTGCGTCTCCTGGCCGCCGACCGAGACCACGGGGACGATCGGGACGCCCGCCTCCAACGCCGTGCGGACGTATCCGGTGCGGCCACGGAAGTCGATGACGTTCGCCTTGAAGGTGGGTCGGAAGGTGTCGTAGTCCCCGCCGGGGAACACGATCGTGACGCCCCCACCACGGAGGACCTCGAGGGCGTTCGCGCGCGTCGCCGGCAGGAAGCCGAACTTCCGGAAGACCGCATCGGCGGGGCCGGTGAAGAGCATGTCGTGGGCCAGGCAGTAGAGCGGCCTGTCGACGCCGAAGGTCTCGGCGAAGCCCACCGCGATGATCGGCACGTCCATCGCCAGCATGCCGCCGGAGTGGTTGCCGACGACGAGTGCGCCTCCGTCAGGCACGTTGTCCATCCCGTGCACGTTCGAGCGGAAGTAGCCCTTCATCGCCACCTTGAGGAGCGGGAGGGCGGCGGCGATGTAGCCCGGGTCGCGAGCCTCGAGGGCACTCACGACGCCACCCCCTGCGGAAGGAGGCCGCGCCACGAGAACGGCTGCCAGTCGGCGGGGTCCTGCCGGAGGCGGTCTGTGATGACCGAGAACACGACAGGGTTGGCGACCATGCCGACGTGGCTGCTGATGACCTCGATGTTCTCGGCCGGCGGGTCGACGCTCTCGTCGACGGTGCAGCCGCGCCAGGGCACGATCCCGTCGGTCTTCGACCACACCGCCGTGAGGGGCACCGGCACCGGCTCGCGCAGCCCGTCGATGATCTCGCGGGCGTGAGGCACGATGCCGTGCTTGACGCGCGCCCGCTCGAAGAGCGCGGTCGCCCGCGTGCGCTCACCCTCGGCCCGCCACGGCGAGCCGAGGCAGACCACCTGGCGCACCCGCTCGGGGTGCTCGTGGGCAAGCCAGCGGGCCAACAGCCCGCCGAAGCTCCAGCCCACCACGCTGACCGGCTGCTCGTAGCGGTCCGCGAGGGCCGCGAACCGCTCCGGCAGACCGGCCACGATGCTCTCGGTCAGCCCGTAGTTGCTGCCCAGGCCCCAGCCGTGGACCTTCCAGCCACGCTGGCGGAGATGCCCGCGCAGCCGACCGGTCATGGTGTCGTGGGCGGAGAAGCCCGGCAGCACCAGCACCGGTCGACCCGCGCCGACGTCCCGACTGGGCAGGGTGAGGTCGATCAGCCGCGAGGCGCCGTACTCCATCGCGAAGCGCGGGGCCTCCAGGTACATGAGGGCCCGATGCGGTCCCCCGTGGTCGCCCGACGCCGCGTCGCGCTCGCCTTCAAAGTCGTACACCCGCACTCCTGAGATAGAACATGTTCTAGTTTCTCTCGTGAGTATCTCCCGACAGCGCGCCCCGGGGCAAGGGCTGGTCCACTCGCCGTCCCAGGCGGGCGATGTAGTAGCTGTTCACGAAGTCCCCCTCCACCACACGCACCTCGACGGACCCCAGACCGGCCTCCCGCAGCATCCGGGTCGCCGTCTGCTCGCCCCAGACCGCCCCGAGCCCGGTGCCGCCCTGGGCCAGTGACACGGTCATGCAGTGCATCAGCGAGATCGCGTAGAGGAACGGCGCGGCGGGCAGATCCACGTTCTCGTCGGGCCGGCTGGAGGCCTTGATGTCCCCCATGAGGAACACGCCGTCGGGCGCCAGGACGTCGGCGATGCCCCGGAGCACCATCGCCGGGTGCGCCTGGTCGTGGATGGCGTCGAAGGCGGTGACGAGGTCGAAGGGTCCGGTGCCGGAGAGGTCGACGACATCGCGGGACTCGAACCGGACGTTGGCCAGCCCGCGCATCTCGGCGGTCACGCGGGCCTGCGCGATCGCTTCGTCCGAGAAGTCGTAACCCACGAAGCTGCTCGCGGGGTAGGCACCTGCCAACACGCTGAGGTGGTGGCCGCTTCCGCAGCCGATGTCGGCCACAGCGACGCCCCGTGCCAGGCGATCGGCCAACCCGTCGACGAGCGGTACGAGCTGGTCGAGCAGGATGCCCTCGGCCTGGTCCTTGCTCTCCTCTCCCATCAGGGCGTGGAACTCGGTGTAGGCGGAGTAGGGCACCCCGCCTCCCTCGGGGAAGCAGCGGACGACCTGGTGCTCGACACCGGCCAGGAGACCGATGAACTGCGCCAGCTTGGCCAGGTTGTCGGGACCGGCCGCGCGGGTCAGCACGGCAGCGTGCTCGGCCGGCAACGACCACGTGTCCGTGCCCGGGTCGTGCACGACGACGCCGCCGACGAGCATGGCCGCCAGCCACTCCCGCACGTAGCGCTCGTGGAGACCGGCGGCGCGTGCGACCTCGGCGGAGGTCGACGGGGGCAGCTCCGCCAGTACGTCGAACAACCGCGTGCGGTGGCCGATGCTCAGCACCAGGGCCGTCGAGGCGTCGGCGATCACTCCGAGGACCCGGCCGGCGAACGCCTCGATCCGATCAGGATCCAAGGCGTCCACGGACGGGCCGGCAGCGTCGACGGTCGTCGTTCGGATGTCGTTCATGGCGAGCTCCTCCGGGTCTGGATTGCGAAGGCTTCCGACGCTACGGAGGAGATGACGGCCCGGCTTCGGACAGAAGGTGCAACTTCCTCCCGCTGATCTGCATCGTTCTATGCAGGCGGCTTCTCCAGGCCATTGCGCCGAGCCCAGGCGGCCGCGGCCGTCCGCGTCGAGACCTCCAGCTTCGGGTAGACGTTGGCCAGGTGACGGGCGACGGTCTTCTCGCTGATCACCAGCCGCTCGGCCACCTGCCGGTTGGTACCCCCCTCGGCCACGAGTGCCAGGACCTCGGCCTCACGGCGGGTCAGGCCACCGGGTGGCCTCGCGTCGGGGCGCCGCAGGTCGATGCGGCGCAGGTCGACGAGGGCGCCGAGGCGCTCCAGCGCCGCCGCGGCCGACTCGAGCTCGAGCTGCCCGGCCTCCTGGTCGCCAAGGGTCGTGCACGCCTCCGCAACAAGGATGCGCGACCGCGCGACGTCGTACGGCGCGTCCAGCTCGCTCCAGCAGCGGATCGCTTCACGGAGCGGTTCCATCGCACGCACCGGATGGCCCGCCGCGAGCTCGACGGCCCCCCGCGCCTGCAACGAGGCAGCACGCAGACCGTCCGTCGGCCACCGCTGCGCCAGGTCGGCAAGCTCCTCCGCCGCCCGTGCCGCCGCAACGACATCACCGGTCTCAAGGGCGACGTCGACGACGGCACGCAGCAGGGGCGCCTGGCGGTAGTCGGCCTCCCGGGGTGCGGCCAGCGCGACACGCAACGACGTGAGCGCACCCACCGCCTGCCCACGCTGGGCCCGCAGCAGGGCCAGGCCCGGCTGCGGGTCGCGTCCAAGAGCATGGGCGCGTCGGTAGGACGCCTCGGCGTCCGCGACCGCACCGCGGAGCCGGAGCAGGTCCCCCAGCAGGTACTCACCCTCGGCGACCACCGAGGTGTTCATGCCGACCAGCTCGTGGCAGACGACCTGCGCCTCGGCCTCCGCAGCGGTCCACTCGCCGGCCATCTGCCGCAGCTGGGCCCGGTGCATCCGGCAGATCCCGGAGAACATCACCGAGCTGTCGAACTGCTCGCACCAGCGCTCCGTGGCGGCAGTCCACCTCCTGGCCCGCCGGAGGTCGGCGAGCTGCCAGCAGATCTCGATCATCTGGCAGTAGAGGTTCCCGGCGTACTCAGGAGGCACCCGACCTGCCTGGACCGGGAGCATCGCCTCGTCCAACAGCGCCATCGCCTCCAGCACCGCCCCGGCGCGCAACCGGGCCGTGCCCTCGGCCATCAAGGCCAGCGACGTCAGCGCGGCGTCCGCTGCGCGCCGGCCGGCCTCCCCCGCCCGGCGCGCGAGCAGCACCGCACGGTCGAGGTCGCCGGCCTCCAGGGCCGCCTCGGCGTCGAGGTGCACCACATAGCCCCTCGCGCGAGGGTCACTGGAGTGCTCCACCAGCGACCGACCGCGATGCATCCAGCCCGACCCGGCCGCAAGCTCGCCGCGGAGCATCAGCAGGAACCCGAGGTTGATCGCCTCGATCGCCGCCCGTACCGGCTGCCCGTCGTTCAGCAGCCGCTGGTGGCCGAGCTCGGCCAGCTCCAGCGCCTGGTCCGCGAGACCCAGCCACCACGCCGCGTCGGCCCAGGCCACGACATCGTCCGTCGAGAGGTCGCCGAGTTGATCTGCCCGGGAGAAGAGCTCGTGGGCCTCGGCGAACCGGTGACCTGCCCGCGCGTCGTGCGCCCGCGGGACCAGGCTCTCGTCATCGGTCCGGCCGGGTCGCACCATGCTCACCTCGCTCGTAGCGCTCCCCCTCCATCATGCCGCTCCGAGCACCCGGGCACCTCGGACCGAGGCTGGGAGCCGGACGCTGACTCGCGCGGGGCTACCCCGCTGGGCGCGGTGTCACGGCGAACGCGTCATCGAGGAACGCCAGCACCGCACTCACCCCAGGGATCGCTGCACGGTCCAGCTTCTCCCGCGGCGGTCGGCTACTTCTGGCGACCGAGTGCGAAGTACGCGAGGGGACCCACCGGCTGGACCAGCACGGCGAGTGCCCAGACCCGCTTGGGACCTCGGACTCGGCTGGCCGGCCGACTGGACATGTCGCGCCAGGCCGCCAGGGTCAGGGCGATCTCCACGGCACCGGCCGCCATGATGGCGCGCTTCTGGGAACTGCTCAGGTCAGACCATCTCTTGTTCGCCACGGGGCAACGGTACGCCGGCGACCGGGACACCGTGGTGAGGACTATGGCGATGAGTCACGGGGACCTTCGTCACTGCTTCGAGACCTCGGGGGCTGCCTAGCGTGGTCCCAGAACCTAGGGGGCTTCATGGAGGGATTCCTAATCTGGGGAGCGTTCACCACCGGCGTCGCAGCGTTCTGTGTGTGGAGGCCGCAGGCAGCACGAATCTTCGTCGGCCTCTTCTTCGTTGCGATGGCCCTGGGTGTCCACGGAGGGCTCATCGCCACGGCCCTCATCCTCGGCCGAGGTCGCGCGGTCACGTGGGGCCTGCTCGCCGCCATCGTGTTCCTGCTCGGCATCACACCGCTGGGGCTGGAGGAGCTCCCCAACGTCGTCCTGGCCGCAGGACTCGCCTTCCTGCTCACCCAGGACTTCCCCACCGACCTGTGGACCATGGTGCGCCGGCACCGCCGCCCTCGACCGGCCATCGCAGGGAGGCCCGCGGAGTCACCATCCGCGCCTTCTCCGGAGAGGCGGTCGCGATGAACACCAAGGGCAGGCTCCTGCTCGGGCTGCTGCTGTTCAACGGCGTGAGTGCCGCAGCCGGCGGTCTGGCGCTGATGACGGAATGGATCCCCGAGCAGGCGTCCTGGGTGCGGGAGACCGACTTCCCCAGCAACTTCTTCCCAGGCGTGATCCTGATGGCCGTCGTCGGCGGCAGCTCCCTGATCGCCGCCACCGCCCAGGTGAAGCGCAGCGACGGATGGCAGCTCGCCAGCCTCGTGGCCGGCTTCGTCATGGTGTTCTGGATCGTCGGCGAGATCGCCTCGATCCGCGCATTCCACTTCCTGCAGGTGATCTACCTCGTCACCGGTGCGCTCGTCGTGGCGTGGACACCGGCGCGTAGGGCAGGAACGACGGTGTCGCGATGACCGGGGAGGTCAGCCGCCGGACCCTCAGGAAGCTCACCCGGCAGAGGCGTACGACGGCTTGGAGGACCTGCTCAGGTTCATCCGGGATGCGCGCGGCTTCGACTTCACCGGCTACAAGCGCGCTTCTCTCGCCCGGCGAATTCGCAAGCGCAAGCAAGACGTGGGGGTCGAGGAGTGGAACGACTACCGGGACCGCCTCGAGATCGACTCGGACGAATTCCGGGCGCTGTTCAACACGATCCTCACCAACGTCACGGGCTTCCTTCGAGACGTCGACGCGTGGAACGTACTGCAGGGCACTGTGCTGCCGGAAGTGCTGGCGAGGAGCGAGCCCACCGAAGAGATCCGGATCTGGAGCGCTGGCTGCTCGAGCGGCGAGGAGGCCTACTCCCTGGCCATCGCCGTGGCCGAAGCGATCGGTCTCGACAAGGCCCTCGAACGCGTCAAGATCTACGGCACCGACGTGGACGACGAGGCTCTGCGGGAGGCCAGAGCGGGCTCCTATCCCGCCAAGAAGCTCGAGGGCCTGCTCGTGTGCCGCAACGCCTTGATGTACTTCAACGTCGAGACGCAGGCGCAGATCGTCGACCGGTTCCACTTCGCCCTCAAAGAGGAGGGCTTCGTCTTCTGAGGCAAGGCCGAGATGCTGCTCTCGGACACGGACCGCTTCGACGTCCTGAACATGCGGCAGCGTCTCTTCCGCCGCCCTACCGTCCCGTCGAGCTCCACTCCTTGATCGACCAGGCTCACCGCGAGCGTCGCAGCATCCGGCTAACCGCGGTCGAACGACGCTTCAGCGTGGCCGAGTCGCAGTTCTTCGACATCGTCGTGCACCCCCTGTGGGATGCCGATACCACCGCGTTGGGCACCGCGGTGACCTTTCTCGACACGACGGTCCAGACGGGGCTGCAGCACGACCTGAAGCAGGTCCGAGAAGATCTCGAGACCACCAACGAAGAGCTCCAGGCGAGCATCGAGGAGCTCGAGACCATGAATGAGGAGATGCAGGTACGCACCACCGAGCTAGACGGAGCCCGCACCTTCCTCGAGGGCATTCTCTCGAGCGTCGCTGCTGCCGTGGTGGTGCTGAGCAACCGCGGCCGAGTTCAAGCCTGGAACAGCTCGGCGGAGGACATGTGGGGACTTCGCGCGGCGGAGGTCCAGGAGGAGCCGTTCTTCTCCCTCGAGTTCGGCCTCCCGGTGGAGCAGCTGAGCGAGCTCGTCGAGTCCTGTGCGCGCGAGCGTCGGCGCACCGGGCCGGTGGATGTCCCCGCGGTGAACCGCAAGGGGCGCACACTGAGCTGCCGCGTGACCTGCTCGCCGCTCGCCGGCGCGAATGACGGTGTGGTCCTGTTGATGGAAAAGGTCTCGAAAGACGATGTGACTCGGCCGGGCGGCGTAGCCTGAGCAGATGCGCACGGCCTCGGAACGGGAACTGGTCGAGGCCCGCTCACGTGCTCGGCTGGCCCGGCGCCGAGCCACCCAGGCAAGCGAGCGGGCCGCGCGGTTCGAGCGGCTCGCAACAGACGGCCCCTCGGACATGCGTGACCTCAACCTCTCGATTGTCGCCTCACTTCGACGCGCTGCCGAGATGCAGGACGCAAGCGCCCGCTTGCAGGACGCTTATGCCACCCAGATCGAGATCTTCCTCGACCGGGAGGGCACCCCAGCACCAACACCCCGGTTCCTGACCGCCGTCGGCGACCTCATCGGAGCGCGCAGCACTGTCGTCACGCTCTGGAGTCGAGAACACGTGGTCGCTGTGTCCATGGGCACGGACGCACTGGCGAGAGCGGTTCTCGACATCGAACTGACGGTAGGCGAAGGACCCGCGCACGCGACCGCCCTCGAGCGACGCCCCGTGGTGGTCCGGAGGTCGGGCCTGGGCGCGCGATGGCCCAATTTCGCCCGAGCCGCGGCTCCGCTGCAGCTGCACGTGGTCGCCAGCGTCCCGATGGAGCGCGCAGACGACCACCTCGGAGCGCTGACCGTGGTCGATCCTCCGCAGGACCTGCTCGAGGCTCGGATGGGCACGCTCCGATCCGTGGCCGCCGCGCTCGTGGAGACGCTGTCTGAGGAGTTCTCCTCGACCGACGAGGGCACAGGCCGGACCGAGGCGCGGTCGTCGCTGCCCCTCCTGGCCGAGGACAGCTGCACTGCCCTGCACCAGGCCGCTGGCGTGGTTGCGGTGCACGCACAGTGCGACACGGCCGCGGCCCTTGCGCTCATCCAGGCTCGTGCGTTCGCCGACGAGATGTCGATCTCCATCCTCGCAGCTCGCATCATCGCCGGCGAGCTACGCCTCGGCATCTGAGCCGGGACGACCTTCTCGGACCGCTCGCCATCCATGCCCATGGCCTCGCGCAGCTGGCCTCGGACCCACTGCGCTGACGCAAGAGCCGCCTCGCGATCGATCTCCGCCTGTTCGAGCGCGGAGGCCAGATCGCCCCCTGCCTCGCGACGGCCCCGGCGCCATTGGGCCGCTGCCTCCTCGCTCACCTGATGAACCCGCATCCGGTCTTCGACTGCCTCGTCGTGCGTTGACGCCGGCTTCGCGCTGCGCCGCGAACGCGTCGCGCTGCTCGGCACTTCCGTCGCGTCGCCCGGCAGCCAGGTCGCGGTCCTCCGCAGCCTTGTCCTTCTCCGGGCCCCCACCTGAGGTGTCCACAGAACGACGCCACCTCGGCAATCGTCAGGCGGGACTCGCGGCGAGCTTGCGCAGTTGCGGGAGCAGGTTGCGCCGGCTGGTCTCGGCGAGCCAACCGTTGGGCAGCGAGAGCCGCACTACCTTGTGCCAGGCGCTGCCGACCTGCTGTACGAGCGGCCGCGAGCAGTAGTTGAGCCCGAACTTGTCGAAGACCTCGCGCATGCGCGGCGCGATCTCGGCGTACCGGTTGCTCGGCAGGTCGGGGAACACGTGGTGCTCGATCTGGTGGGACAGGTTGCCGGCGAGCAGGTGGAGCAGCGGCGGGCCGGAGATGTTCGCCGAGCCGAGCATCTGGCGGACGTACCAGTCGCCGCGCGTCTCGTTCTCGTCGAGCTCGCCGACCTCGAAGGCTTCGACGCCCTCGGGGAAGTGGCCGCACATGATGATCGAGTGGCTCCACAGGTTGCGGACCAGGTTGGCGGTGGCGTCGGCGGACAGCGTCGAGCGCCAGCCACGCCCCGACAGCAGCGGCCAGTACACGTAGTCCTTCGCCGCCTGGCGCAGACCGCGCTTGAGCGTGGTGACTGCCTCGGCCTTCTTCTCCGGGCTCATCTTCCGCTTGTCGCGAAGGTGATCGCCGAAGTCGAGGTCGAACATCGCGATGCCCTGCTCGAAGATGCAGGCGGTCACGAAGTTCCACAGCGGCTGGACGAGGTAGCGCGGCTCCCACTCCTGCGCCTCGTCGACCCGCATGATGCCGTACCCGAGGTCGTTGTCCTTGCCGATGATGTTGGTGTAGCGGTGGTGCACCTGGTTGTGGGCACGCTGCCACTGCTCCGGCGGCGAGGCGTGGTCCCACTGCCAGGTCGTCGAATGGATCTTGGGGTCGCGCATCCAGTCCCACTGCCCGTGCAGGACGTTGTGGCCGATCTCCATGTTGTCGAGGATCTTGGCCAGGCTGAGCGCGGTTGTTCCGAGCACCCACGCCTTGCGGTTGCGGCCGGCCAGGAGGACGATCCGGCCGCCGAGCTCCAGGCTGCGCTGCACCTTGATCAGCCGACGGATGTACGCCGCGTCGCGCTCGCCGCGGTCGTCGAGAACATCCTGGCGGATCGCGTCGAGCTCGTGTCCGAGCAGCTCGACCTCCGATGCGGTGAGTCCGCCCGGCGCGGTCGCGGTGGTGGTGGTCATGCTCCTAGGGTGCCCATTTTCTTCCGGGAGGAACGCCGCACGTTCCGTCCATGGCCGTCGTCATCGGCGGAACCTAGCAGGCATGATGGGGCGGTGGCCCTCGACGTCGAGCTCGCGGAGATCAGGGACTTCCTCGCGGCCCACGAACCCTTCGCCTCGCTCCCGGCTGCCGTCCTCGGCTCGCTCCCTTCCCGGTTGAGCGTCGGCTACCACCGACGCGGCACCGTGGTGCTGGCCGAGGGCAGCACCCCGGTCGAGCTGCTGGTCGTGCGGTCGGGGGCCGTCGAGCTACGCGACCCCGAGGGCGACCTCGTCGAACGGGGCAGCGCCGGCACGTGCATCGGCGGCGCGGCGCTGGCGACGGGCGACCCGCAGCCGGTCACCGTCCACGCGATCGAGGACACCCTGCTCCTGGCATGCCCGGCTGCTGTGTTCCACGGGCTGTGTGGGCGGTACGCCGACTTCGCCTCGTTCTTCGAGCACCGCGCCGACCGGCTGCGCCACGCCGTCGACCGGCAACGTCAGCAGCACGTGACCGGCGCGGACCGCACGGTGCTGCAGAGCAGGGTGGGCGATCTCGTCGGCCGTGCGCCGGTCGAGGTCCGGGCCGACGAGACGATCGTGGACGCCAGCCGGCTGATGTCCGAGGAACGGATCTCCTCGGTGCTGGTCACCGACGGCGAGCGCCTGGTCGGCATCCTGACCGACCGGGACCTGCGCACCCGGGTTCTCGCTGCCGGTGTCGATCCGGCGGCTCTGGTCTCCACGGTGATGACGCCGGACCCGGCCACCATCAGCCCCGACGCGCTCGCCGTCGAGGCGCTGCTCGAGCTGGTACGGCGCAACATCCACCACCTGCCCGTGGTCGAGGACGCTCGCCCGATCGGCATGGTCACGGCCACCGACCTGCTCCGTCTCCAGCAGGCAAGCCCGGTCTTCCTCGTCGGGGACATCGCCAAGGCACCCGACGTCGCCGCAGTCGCGGAGCTGGCCACCCGGCTGCAGTGGGTGGTGACGGGCCTGGTTCGGCAGGGCACATCGGCCCGTGACGCCGGCCTCCTCGTGACCACCGTCGGCGACGCGATCGAGCAGCGGCTGCTGGCACTCGCCGAGACCGAGCTCGGTCCGCCCCCGGTGCCCTACGCCTGGCTGACCCTCGGCTCCCGGGCCCGCTTCGAGCAGGCCCTCGGCCCGGACCAGGACCACGCGCTGCTACTCCACGACGACTACCGTCCCGACGCGCACGCGCCGTACTTCACGGAGCTGGCCGAACGGGTCACGAGTGGCCTGGAGACCGTCGGCTACCCGCGCTGCCGCGGCGACAAGATGGCGACGAACACGAAGTGGCGCCAACCGCTCGCCACCTGGCGGGACCACGTGACCCGCTGGGTCGGCACGCCCACGCCGCAGGCGGTGCTCGAGGCCAGCGTGTTCTTCGACCTGCGCCACCAGCACGGCGACCCTGCGCTGAGCGCCGAGCTGGCGGCGATCCAGCGGCAGGCGGCGCGGGAGGCACCGCTGTTCTTGTCACACCTGGCCGCCCACGCGGCGTCGCAACACCCACCTCTCGGGTTCTTCCGGGAGCTGGTCGTGGACCGGGCCGGGGACCACCGCGACACCCTCGACCTCAAGCGGGGCGGCACCAACATCATCGTTGAGATCGCCCGGCTGCACGGACTGGCGTGTGGTTCGGAGGAGACCTCCACCCTCGCCAGGCTCGAGGACGCCGTCGCCGCCCAGCGGCTCAGCCCGGAGCTGGCCGCGGACCTACGAGACGCGTGGGAGTTCCTGGCGCACCTGCGGTTGCGCCACCAGGTGGAGCGGATCCGCGCCGGACAAGGGCCCGACAACTGGATCGATCCCTCGACCCTGAGCCACTTCGAGAAGCGACACCTGAAGGCAGCGTTCGGCGTCATCCGCTCTGCGCAGGGTGCGCTCGCGCAGCGCTATCCCGTCCGCGAGATGACGTGACGCTCGACGACGGCACCAGCGTCGACGTGCTTCCGCTGCTCGCGGTGGACATCGAGACCACCGGCCTGTCCCCGGGCCAGGACCGGGTGCTGGCGGTGGGCTGGGTACCGGTCGACGGCACCCGGATCGACCTCTCCGGGGCCCGCCGGTGCGTGGTCCGGCAGGACGAGCCCGGCGAGTCGGTCACCATCCACGGGCTGACCCACGACGACCTCGAGGCCGGGCGGACACTCGCCGACGTGCTCGCCGACCTGAGGGTCGCGCTGTCGGGACGTGTGCTGCTCGCCCACCACGCGCAGTTCGAGTTGGCCTTCCTCGACGCCGCCTTCCGTGCCGCGGGGATACCCCCCGTGAGGCCGCCCGACGTGTGCACGATGGACCTCCAACGCCGGCTGCTGACCCGCCACGGAGAGATCCCCGCGGGCGCGCTCCGGCTGTGGGGCGCCCGCGAGCGCCACGGGCTGCCGCCCACCAAGGCCCATGACGCCCTCGGGGACGCACTGGCCTGCGCCGAGCTCTACCTGGCGCAGGTGGCCGAGCTCGGGGCCGGCCGACCGTTGTGCCTGCGCGACGTACGGCGGCGCGAGACGTGGCCACACCGCCTCCAGGCCTGGCTGCGCAGGCGCCGGCGGGACTAGCGACGGCGTACCGGTCGGCGGATGACGGACCCCGGCTTCGACGCGAGGAGCGGGTCGAAGTCGTCGGTGATCGGCGTCAGGCGCGCCTCGTCCACGAAGACGGCACCCTCGCGCACCTCCCGGAAGAGGTCGCGGCCGAGCACGGCACCGGCCGTGCCCATGCCGCCGTAGATCGTGGCGTTGATGCCGAACATGTGCTCCGTGCTCCCCCCGGCGAGGAACAGGCCCGGGATGTGCGTGGTGACCCGCGGCCGGAACGGGCCGAGGTTCTTCAGGAGTGGGGCGATGCCGTAGCAGGAGCCGTCGGTGCTGAGGGTGAAGCGCTCCTGGGTGGTCGGGGTGGACGCCTCGCAGAAGACCATCCGCTCCCGGATGTCCGGGATCATCAGCTCGGCGGTGTCGAGCACGCGCTGGGTGAGCTCCTCCTTGAGCTGGAGGTAGCGCTCGTCGCGGCCGTAGCTGCCACCGTCCGCGGGGCCGGTCTCGACGTTCCAGAACGCATGCTCCTTGGGCGCCCAGCTCACGAGCTCGAGCGTCGAGTAACCCGGGGGCGCGGAGTGCGTTCCCTCGGGGTCCTTGGCGGTGGGACAGCTGATGCCCACCGGCATGCGCTCAGGGCAGCGACCCGCGGCGACCTCGCGGTAGTAGCCGTCGACGTCGTTGGTCGGCCACACCCAGGCGAGCGGCGGAGTCCCCCGCTCGCGCAGGTCGACGTCGAGCGCGACGTACACCGCGAACATCGGCAGCGTCATCTCCAGGCCCTCCAGCCTGCGCCGCAGCCGACGGGTCAGGTGCTCGTCGCCGACCAGCTCCGCCCAGGTCTTCTTGAAGTCGGCCGCGGAGACGACGACCTCGGACCGGATCTCCTCGCCGCCGCGGAGTCGTACGCCGACGGCGCGCCCGTCCTCGATCAGGATCTGTTCCACCCTGGCCTTGGTGCGGACTCGGCCGCCGTGCGTCTGGATGACGTCGGTGAGATGAGCGCCGATGACCTGGCCGCCACCCCGCGGGTAGTAGGCACCGGACTGGAGGTAGTGGTGCAGGAAGCCCGCGTGCATGGCGGTGGGCGTCCTGTGCGGGGGCCACGTGTAGTCCCCGTTCTCCGCGAGGATCACCGCCTGGGCGTCGGGGCTGAGGCCGCACGCGGCCATCAGCGTCGTGATGGGCCGCACGCCCCAGCGCAGCAGTGCGAACGGACGCAGGAGGGGCCGCTCGCCGGCAGCGATGGTGCGCATGACCCTGACGCAACGACGCAGGCCCGACTCCTCCTCGGGAAAGGCCGCGACCAGGCGCTCGAGGTAGATGTCCCAGCCGGTCGGCGTCTGGAACGTCGTCCCCGGGATCATGATCTGGCAGTGGCCCTCCGGGCGCTGGCGCAGCCACTTGATGCGCTCGGTCAGGGCGAGCCCGGAGAGCGCGGTCTGCATCCGGCCACCGGGGCCGCACTCGCCGACGTAGTGGGTGCCGACGTCGAACTCGAACTTGTTGCCCGCGCGGCGGAAGACCTGGGTGCTGCCGCCGACCACCTGGTTGGCCTCGAGCACCAGCACCTTCTTGCCGCTGGCCGCGAGGTACGCCGCGCAGGTGAGCCCGCCCGGGCCGGCCCCCACCACCACGGCGTCCCAGGTCTCGTGGCCCGCCTCGGGGCTCGGCGTCCGGGGCGTCGTGGTCTGCGTCATGGCGGGTCGCTTTCACCAGGGGTTTCTAGAGTCAGTCTCCAGTTAACTCTGCCCAGGGTCGACCTGCCGAGTACTGCTAGCGGTGAAGCAGGAACGGCAGCCCGCCCCGACCCAGCACGGGGCGGTCAACGTACGACATGCCCACCAGCACCCCGTCGCTCCGCACCCGGAGCTCGTCGCGGACCCACCGCCCGACGACTCGGCGAAGGCCCGGGTGACGTCGTTGGCCACCGGCAGGTAGCTCGGCGCCTGCCTCCCCGGCACTGCCCGCGAGCAGGCACTCGCCGCACAGGCGGCACCCGGTCCTGGCCGGCCCCTCGCCCCCGAAGAACGGGTCCGGCTCAGTGACGCCGGTCGTCGAGCCGGCGGCCCTTCTCGAGGGCCAGCACGCGGTGGCCGGCCTCGGTCAGCCGCAGCGCCGTAACCGCTCCCCCGAAGCCACTGCCCACCACGACCACGTCAGCATCGAACTCCGGCATGACCGTGACAGTAGTGCTGTCAGGCTGCGCGGCCCTCGGCGGTCCGACCGAGGACCCACGCACTTGCTCCCCCAGCGAGCGTGCAGTCCGCCGTCACGCGCTCCGCTGCTGGTCGGCGAGCGCGGACTCGACGTCGAACTCACGGACCGCGGCGATGACCTTCTCCAGCCCCGCGGCCGGGAGCGCCCCGGGCTGGGAGAACACCAGCCTGCCGCCCTTGAACGCCATGAGCGTGGGGATGGAGGTGATCTGCGCGGCCGCGGCGAGCGTCCGCTCGGCCTCGGTGTCCACCTTGCCGAACACGACGTCCGGGTGGGCGGCCGCTGCCTTCTCGTAGACCGGGGCGAACATCCGGCACGGACCGCACCAGGACGCCCAGAAGTCGACGAGGACGATGTCGTTGTTGTTGAGGGTGCTCTCGAAGTTCGCTGCACCGAGGTCGATGGTGGCCATTCGGCTCTCCTCCGCTGTCGTGACGGTCCCGTTGTGGGATCCACCAGCACAACCGAGATACCCCCCATGGTATTTCCGCGCGGTGGTGCGGACGGGCGTCCAGCTCGACTCGAGGAATATGCCTCCGCGCGCCTGCGTTGACTCCTCGAATACCCCCGGGCGTATCCGGGCATGTCCACACCAGACACCTCTCCGTACAAGGAAGGCACCTCATGAGCCAGACCACCCCCGAGATCAACGTCGAGCAGCTTGCCCGCGCCGCTGAGCGCCAGGCGACCGTGGTCGACGTGCGCGAGCCCTACGAGTACGTCGCCGGCCACGTGCCTGGCGCCGCCCTGGTGCCGATGGGGCAACTGTCCTCGCGGCTCGGCGAGATCGACCGGAGCCGGCCCGTCTACGTCGTGTGCGCCTCGGGCAACCGCAGCGCCGCGATGACCGACCTGCTGGTCGCCAGCGGGTACGACGCGTACTCGGTCGCCGGCGGCACGGCGGCCTGGACCCGGTCCGGCCGTCCAGTCGAGACCGGGACCCCCGCCCGAGTCTGACCCACCCTCGTCGAGGAGGGGCGATGCTGCCGTTTCAGCCCTCGCCGCCCTCCTCGTCGACGAACCACAGGCAGTCCGGCCCGGGCTGACACCACTCCCCGCCCCACTGTGGCGCCAGCGGGGCGAGCACGGGGAGCGCGGCCCGCTCCATCACGGTGAGGCTGGGCGCCTCCCCGGAGGGCAGGGGACAACTCGTCTCCACGAGCACAGGGTCGTCGAAGCCGACACCGACCTTGGCCGGGACCGGCCACACCGCCGACTCCCAGAGGGCGCACACCCGGACAAGGGACTCCTCCTCACGGCTGCTGCGCACCTCCTGCCCGGTGTCGAGCGTGTACACGACGTCCGTGGCGGTCACCCGGATGCCGGTCACCGGGCTCTCCGCGGCGCCGGGGTCGGTCATGTCCGTGTAGTCACCGATCGGGTTCCCGACCAACATCTCGCCGACCGGAAGCTCCAGGCACTGCTCGTCCGCGGCCGCGCACTGGATGATCGGCCCCCGCTCTTCGGGATCCCACGGCTTGATCGCGACCACCCCGGTGCTCTCGTAGCCGCCGGCGTACCAGATCACGGGGTCGCTGACCCTCAGGGAGCCGAGGACCAGCGGCTCCTCCCCCAGGGCGAGGACCTGGGTATCGGCCTTGAACGGGCCCGAGCCCTCGCTGTCCTGGACGTCGCGGCGTTCCACCACCTTCCGGGTCGCGGCGGTCTCCCCGTCCAGCTCGAACGTCACAGTGTCGCCCTCGACCCGCACCACGACACGCTCCACGCCGTCGGCGCGGAGCGCAGCAAAGCCTCCCGGGATCCCCTCCGACCTCTCGTCGGCCCACTGCTCCGTCGTCGGGACCAGCGCGCCGTACACCCCGTCATCCACCGCGTGCAGGTACGGCCCGCAGCCGACAGTCCCCGCCCCCAGGAGCATCGCCGCAGCTGCCCGCCATGCCACCCGTGCTCGTCCCAAGGCGTGTACCCCCTCGACAAAGCAGCCTATCCACCGCCGATGAGCGGCGAGAGGGGCCTTCGTTGACCGGGAGCACGGCGTTCCGTGTCGACCGAGTCGGCTTCCACCTCGGTCACGACGTCCACCGGCGTACTCTCTCTTCGCGTGAGGGTTGAGCCGGTCGAAGGCATGGGCATGGTCGAACGCGTGTCTGGCAGCTTGCTGGGCGCAGCATGCGGGGACGCCATGGGCGCGCCCTTCGAGGGCCAGACCCAGGTGAATGCGCAGCGGCTGCGCGACTGGAGCATCTCCGCCGAGACCCTCACCTACACCGACGACACCGCCATGCAGCGCGTGCTCGCAACGCACCTAGCCAGCAACGGCGGTCAGGTGGATCAAGAAATGCTGGCGCGAGAGTTCAGCGCCCAGTGGCACAGCGAACCGTATCGAGGTTACGGCGCCGGACCGCCCAGGATCTTCCGCGCAGCGCTGGCAGGGCACGACTGGCGCTGCATCGCCCGAGGGCTGTTCGACGGCTCAGGATCCTTGGGGAACGGCGGGGCGATGAGGACCGCACCGGCCGCCTTCGTTCCCGGGAGCCTCGACCACCGCGTCGACATCGCACGCCAGCAGGCTGAGATCACCCACACCCACCCACTCGCTCTGGACGGCGCCGCCGCGCTGTGCGCAGGAATCGCCGTCGCCAGTGAGCCCGAGTCGCCGTTATCGGCCGACTGGTTCCTGGACCGGGTCCGCCCCTATGTCCACACCCGCGAGTTCGCTCTGGCGCTGGACGCAGTCAAGGCCGTGGTGGATGACGACGCGTCGCCCAGCGCGATCGGCACTGCTCTGGGGAGGGATATCACCGCCCTGAGCTCGGTCCCCACCGCGCTCGCGCTCTTCTTGCGAACCCCGCAGAGTCCCGCGGACGCCGTCCTGAACGCCGTCCTTGCCGGCGGTGACACAGACACCATCGCCGCTATGACCGGCGCCCTGGTCGGCGCCCACTGCGGCGAGGACGCGATCCCCTCCCACTGGCGATCACGACTCGAGGCGGGCCCAGCACAGCGCCGCGAGGCCAGGTCTCTTGCCGGCCTGCTCTGACAGCACGTCAGTAACTGCGCCATTGCCTTGGTCGGAGCTGGCAACCCGCAGAAACAGCTGCCGACAGACCTCCGCCGTCCAGCTCGGCAGGCCCAGGTCCAGCACCACGACATCGGGGGCGACGGCGCCGGCGGCATCGACCGCCTCGAGTTCGTCGTGGACCTCGAGGCCGACAATCCCGGCCAGTGGGCGAGTCACTCGCCATAACATCTACCACGCGGAGGCCGTCATGATGACCGCGCTTTCCTACCAGGCCCAGGAGTGACCGTGTCCGACCACCACCCCGCGACATCGGCCGAGGAGGTCGAGAACCTTCGCCACGAAGAGCTCGCCGCCGGCGAGCAGCCCCCACCCCGTGGTGTCCTGGCCGCCGCCTGGAGCGCGGTGACCGCCTTCGTCGGCGGCGTCATGGGCCTGCTCCCCCACCTGCTGCACCACGTGGGACTGCTCGGAGGTGCCGTACTCGTGACCGGCGCGACCGGCAACGTGCTGTTCGCCGTACTGGGCCTGCTCTTCTCCCTC
>JAUYLL010000014.1 GCA_030698375.1 Nocardioides sp.
CGGCGCGGGTCGACTCGCTGACCGCGACCGTGCGGGTGCGGCGGTAGACCGTCGGTACGACGGTGCGCTCGACCCAGCGGCCGAAGGCCGCGACGGGTCGGGGGAAGTACAGGCCGAACTGGTGCTGGTGGACGTGGTGCACGACGAGCAGCACGGGGGTGGACCGGCGTACGAAGAGCGGGGAGAAGGCCGGCACCCCACAGTCGGCGTCGACCACGGCATCGATCCGCCGTCGGTGGCGCAGCAGGTGCAGCGCCGCCCACACGAGCCAAGTGACGGCGCCACCGCGGCGCCGGACGTCGATGCCCTCGATGCGGTCGCGCCGGTCCTGCCCGGCGTCACGGCCACAGACGAAGGTGACCTGGGCTCCATCGGCCACCAGTGCACGCGCCATCTCCCAGGCGTAGCGCTCCGCTCCCCCGCCCAGACCATGACCGAGGTCGCGCCAGTTGAGCACCACCACGCGGGTGCCGCGGAGCGGGCTCATCCGACACCACCCAGGGCCGCGAGCGCCGGCTGCTCGAGCGACGCACCGACCCCGGCGGCCGGACGGACGGACACCGGGACCGAGCCCGTGGCCGGGACGACCCGCAGCCGGCGGGCGATCTGGGCGAGCTCGCGGAAGGACTGGGTGCCGTGCCGGGCAGGCACGAAGGTCGAGCCTGGAACATCGGTCCAGGCCACCGGGAACTCCGTCACGCGCGCGCCTCGACGCTGACAGCGCGCGAGCAGCTCCACGTCGAAGGCGAAGCCGGTGGCACCCATCTCGGCGCAGACCGACCTGGCGAGGTCGCCGCGCAGCACCTTGAAGCCGCACTGGGTGTCTCCGATCCCGGGCACCAGGCGCCGCGCGAGCCGACGGTAGGCCCGGGCACCGAGGTCGCGCGCCAGGCTGTGTCGGGCGTCCACCACCGACTCCGCCAGGGAGCGCGACCCGATCGCCACGTCGGCATCGAGGACGAGCAAGCGCCAGGCCTCGTCGATCGCCGCCAGGTCGGTCGCGCCGTCGGCGTCCATGAAGCCGACGAGCTCCGCGTCGCTCGCCGCGATCCCCGCCGCGACTGCCGCCCCCTTGCCGCGCTCGGCGCAGGGCACGACCCGCACCGGCATGATCGCGCAGTCAGCGGCGCGCGCCACCGCAGCGGTGGCGTCGGTGCTCGCGTTGTCGACGACCAGCACCTCGACCCCGCCGGGGATCCGAGTGCGGTCGGCGAGGTGCCGACGCAGCTCGCGCAGGGTGCGCGGCAGGCGCTCGGCCTCGTTGTACGCCGGGATGACGAGTTGCAGCACATTCCCTCCCCAGGGTGTGGCAGCAGGCAGAGCCCTCCCTCAAGGGCTCCGTGAAGGTGAAGACATCGGCGCTCAGGAGCGCCGATGGCGGGTCACCTGGCCCGCCCGCGGCTACTCGTCCGCGTACTTGTAGAGATCGCCCTGCTGCGACACCGGTGCGGAGTCGCTCTGCATGGCATTGACACCGCTGACGAACGTCACCGCGGCGAGTGCGCCTCCGGCAAAGAAGCCGATGATGGCACTGGTCTTCACGTGTTCTCCCTCCCCAGGAAGCCGGAGCCCTCACCGGGCCCGGTCACCGGACTCTATCCCCCGCACCAATGGAGTGACGCCGGTTGAGTGCAACATTCCCGCAACTTTGCTTTCCTCGTCACGCCGCCGGGGCCAGCCGGAGGAGCAGCAGACCGTCGCCGCGCCACCGCGGCGAGCCGCTCGGGAGCACCGCCACCCGGTGGTCGGCGTGCACCAGCACCCACCCGACGCCCAGGGCGCGCAGGCGCTCCGCGGCCCTGTCCGGGTCACGGGTCGCGAGGGCCCGGCCGACCGCCGCGAGCCGCGAGTCCTCGGAGGGGAGCACCCGGTCCTCGAGGTAGACCCGGTCGTCGACGAGCACCGTCCCAGGCAGGAAGCGGGGTGCGGGGTCGAGCACGGCACGACGGTCGTTCCAGGCGAAACCCCGGTAGCTGCCCATCCAGGGGAGCACCACGAGGGCGTCGGGATCACCGCTGCCGGCCCGCTCCCGTTCGAGCAGCTCCGCGACCGTCGTCCATCCCGCCGGGTAGTCCACGGCCCGGAGCGTGCCTCCGACGCCCCAGGCCATCTGTGGGGCCAGCAGGAGCGGCGCCGTGAGAACCAGGACCAGGGCCGCACCGGCGGTGCCGGCTCGCACACCGCTCCCCCGTGTTGCCGCACCCAGCCTGGTCAGCAGCACCGCGGTCCCGGCCGCCCAGAGCAGTACCGCGGGGGCGAGGAAACGGTGCGAGTCGCGCAACAGGGCCAGGCCGGGGACGTGCCGCGCGATCGCGTCCAGAGCCCCGCTGACGGGTCCGAGCGCGGGCAGCCAGGCGAGGAGGAACGCGCCGACAGCGACCACGGCAAGGCCTCGCCGGTAGCCCGCGCGGCCTGCGGGATCGCGACCGGCGAGCGCGAGCGCTGCCACCGCGACGAGGGTGAGCACCGCGCCGGCCACCACCACGACGCCGAGCGTCCGCGCCTCGGGCACCACCGAGGTCTTCCAGATCCCCCCGAACGACAGCAGGCTGGGCACGAGGCCGGCCGCCGACTCGGCGCGGGCGGCGAACCCGCTGAAGCCTCCCTCTCCGACCCCCACACCTCCGGGCACCCGGAGGGCGGCCACCACCCAGGGGAGGTTGAGCACGCCACCGAGGAGGGTCACTCTCGCCGCGACCCGCCACCCCGGACGCGGCCGGCGCAGCACGAGAAGCACGACCGCCACGCCCAGCGCCACGGCACCGCTGGAGGGAGAAGCCACCGCGGCGAGGGCCAGCGGCCACGCCACCGGCACCCACCGCCGTACGACGGACAGCCCGGCGCGGTCGTGCGAGCGCAACGCGTCCACGCCGACGACCACCCACGGGAGGACGGCGTACCCCAGCACGATCGCCCACTGCCCGATGAGCAGACGCTCCTGCACCCACGGGTTCCAGACGAGGACGACCATCGCGCCGAGACGCGCGTACCAGGGCGCGGGCCGGACCATGCGCTCGGCGCCCGTGGCCGCGAGGACGAGCGCCCCGAGAAGAGCCACCTTCTGGAGCACCTGGCCCGGCACCAGGGACGACAGCAGCGCGACGAGCCCGTCCATGGGCACGGCCCGCGGCACCGACCCGTCCAAGCCCCACCAGGCAGCCTTCATCGGCTGACGAGGCACGAAGACCATGTCGCCCCGGAGCACGTAGCCGGGCGCCAACGCGGGCCCCAGGACCACCACCGCGAGGGCGAGGGCCACGAGCCACGGCCACGCCCGGCAGAGTCGGCCGGTCACGGTCCCACCGGTCGACCGGCCTCGACGGCGGTCACGCACACCGTCGCGTCGCTCGAGGAGCGCAGGGCGAGCGCACTGGTCTCCCGCCCGGTGTCGGGCACCACCAGCCAGACCTCGTTGGGGCCGGGGAAGGCCCGGAACTCGCCGCTCCAGGCGCCGAGCCGGGCCTCCACGGAGGTCTCCTCCTGCGAGAAGTAGCGCAGATGGAGGGCGAGACGGCCGTCCACCGGCCAGGGGAACCGCACCCGGTCGACGCGGGGCCCGACGGCATAGCCGCACTCGGGCACGTCCCCCGGGAGTGCACGGACGGCGTCTTCGAGGCGTGCCTCGAGCAGCCGGCCGCGGGGCCCCACCACCCGAAGGCGCGAGGAGGCCTCGTCGACCGCCGGCACCTCGGGCAACGGCGCGAAGACCCGGGAGAAGAGCGCCTCCTCGCCGAGCAGCGGGAGGAGGATCCCCGGGGGGACGAGGTCGTCGTAGACCACCTGGCTGCCGTCTCCCGCGAGCGCAGCCCGCAGGGTCGTGACGAAGGCGCGGTCCTCGGTGTTCTGGAAGTGCGGCACGAGGACCGCGCTCCCGAACGCGGCGCCGACCACGTAGACGACGGTGGCCAGCAATGCTGCCGGGGCGCCGCGCAGGAGCCGCAGGCGCGGGCCCGGCGAGACCTCGCGCAGGGCGAGGGCGGCTGCCAGGACCGCCACGTGGACGACGTCGGCGGAATACCTCGGATCGAGCGCGATCAGCGTGCCGAACCCCCCTCGGCCGGAGACCAGCAGCACGAGGTTTGCCGTGAGGTAGCCGACCAGCAGGACCGTCGCCCACCCTGCCGTAGCGCCTCCGACCCGCAGCAGCCACGCCCCGCCCAGCAGCACCAGGCCGACGCTGAGCACCACCACCCAGGTCGCCGGGACCACGGCTCCCCCCTCGAGCGAGGCCTGCCAGGGCCCGGACACCAGCCCGGGGACGACGTTGCGGCCCAGGTAGCTGCCCACGAGCCCGGGGAGGTCGCCCCACGAGGTCGCCCCACCCTCGATCTCGGTCAGGGCCGAGTGAACCGCCAGGAACCCGCCTACGACCACGACCAGTGCGATCCAGAGAGCCGGCCGGGATCGGGCGGGGGCCACCAGGCGTCGCCACCCGCGGACGTCGGACCGCAGGGCGACGGCGACGCCGTACAGCACCGCGGGCACGAGGACGCTGCGCTCGTACCAGAGCACCCCCACGACGACGCAGACCAGGATGCCGAGCACTGCCCAGCGTGGGCCGGCCGCGCCCTGCTCCAGCCGGAGCAGGAGCAGCACGGCGAGCATCGCCACGAGGACGTGCGGCCAGAGGCCCATGGCCGCGCTCCACCACAGCGTCGTGGCCAGGGTCAGCGGCGAGAGGGCGAACACCGCGAGCAGGGGCACCCTGACCCAGCGACCGGGCAGGAGCCGGGTGAGCACATGCCAGGTGAACACCGTCGCGAGTGTCTGCAGGACCAGCACGAAACCTGCGACCGGACCCCACTCGAACGGAGCCCACCGGGAGACGACCCAGTAGGTGAGCTGCTGGAGTGGGTTGAGGTGGCCGGCGGTGTCCCGGGTGAGGAACTGCAGGTCGAGCGCGGAGGACCACGCGCGGGCCGTGAGGTAGTAGTCGTCCTGGTTGAAGAACGAGTCACGCAGCAGGACCCCGCGCCAGACCACCATGACCGCCAGCACCCCGAGGGCGACGAGGCCAGGTCGGTCGCGCCAGGGCGCCAGGGCCGCACGCGCGCCCCGGCCGACAGCCGCCAGCGCGTTCACGAGGACCCACCCGTCGCGGCGCCCACAGGCCGGGCGGGGGTGAGACCGACCAGCAGTCCGACTGCAGCCCCGCCGACGACCTCCGCGAGCCCGACCTGCC
>JAUYLL010000017.1 GCA_030698375.1 Nocardioides sp.
CTCCGAGCCGCCCTCGGGGGCGAAGGTGAGGCCGGAGCGCCGACCGTTGCGGGAGAACTCGTTGGCCAGGGTGACGTTGAAGGCGTCCACCCGGGTCGAGGGCAGCGACAGCGAGACGTGGGAGCCGTCGTACCGGTCGGCGAGACCCGTGGCGAGGTCACCGATCTCGGAGTGGTCGGCGCTCGAGAGCGAGAGCAGGCCCACCTCCTCGAACCCGGTCTTGCGGATGCCGTTCTCGACCATGTCACCGATGGTGGTGATGGAGCGCTCCCGCACCGGGCGGGTGATCATCCCGGCCTGGCAGAACCGGCAGCCGCGCGTGCAGCCCCGGAAGATCTCGACGGAGAACCGCTCGTGCACGGTCTCGGCCAGCGGCACCAGCGGGTTCTTCGGGTACGGCCACGCGTCGAGGTCCATCAGCGTGTGCTTGACCACCCGCCACGGCACGCCGGGGCGGTTCGGCGCGACCCGCGCGATGGCGCCGTCCTCGCCGTAGGTGACGTCGTAGAACTTCGGGACGTAGACGGCGCCGGAGGAGGCCAGCCGCAGCAGCACCTCGTCGCGGCCGCCGGGGCACCCCTCGCCCTTCCACTCCCGGACGACCTCGGAGATGCGCAGCACGATCTCCTCGCCGTCGCCGAGTACCGCGGCGTCGACGAAGTCGGCGACCGGCTCGGGGTTGAAGGCGGCGTGACCGCCGGCGAGCACGATCGGGTCGACGTCGGTCCGGTCGACGGCGTGCAGGGGGATGCCGGCCAGGTCGAGCGCGGTCAGGAGGTTGGTGTAGCCCAGCTCGGTGGAGAACGACAGCCCCAGCACGTCGAACGCGCCGACCGGACGGTGGCCGTCGACGGTGAACTGCGGGATCGGACCGTGCTCGTCGCCCCGGCGCATGACCTCCTCCATGTCGGGCCACACCGAGTAGGTGCGCTCCGCGAGGATCCAGTCCTGCTCGTTGAGCACCTCGTAGAGGATCTGGACGCCCTGGTTGGGCAGCCCCACCTCGTAGGCGTCGGGGTACATCAGGGCCCAGCGCACCGAGGGGCCACCGGCGCCGGACGCCTCGGCGCAGTCCCAGTCCTTCAGCGTCGAGTTGAGCTCGCCCCCGACGTACTGGATCGGCTTCTGCACCGAGCCCAGCAGGGGCTCCAGGCGCGGGAAGACCGACGCGGCGTCACGGGACGGACGGGCGGACGGCTGGTGGTCGAGCTTGTCGAGACCCGGCACGACGGAACAACACCTCACGGGTTCGGGGGAAGAGCGGGTCCCAGGGTACGTCGGATCAGCCACGCACCAGGACCCCGCCGGCCCGGGGTGCCACCGCCCACCGGGTGGTGCCGACGCCGGCGACCGCCGCCTGGGAGGAGCGGTGCGCGATGTTGAGCAGCAGGCCGACCGCCATGAGGCTGGCGAAGAGCGAGGACCCGCCGTAGGACACCAACGGGAGCGGGACGCCGGTGACCGGCATGATGCCCAGGCACATGCCGATGTTCTGGAAGGCCTGGACGCCGAACCAGCAGGCGACCCCGGCCGCCGCGACCCGACCGAAGAGGTCGGTCGCGCGGACCGCGATCACCAGGGCGCGCCAGATAACCAGCGCCAGCAGCCCGATCACCAGTCCGGCGCCGACCAGGCCGAGCTCCTCGCCGACCACCGTGAAGATGAAGTCGGTGTGCTGCTCCGGGACGAACCCGGAGCGGGTCTGCGACCCCTGGAAGAGCCCCTGTCCGAAGATGCCGCCGTTGCCGATCGCGATCCGGGCCTGGGTGGTGTTGTACCCGGCGCCGCGCGGGTCGAGGGTGGGATCGGTGAAGGCCAGGAACCGGTCGACCTGGTAGTCCGCGAGGAACCCGAGCCGGACGGCGACCATCGCGCCGATCACCGCACCTCCAGCGAGGCCGACGAGCCAGCCCCGCGGGGCACCGGAGACGGCCAGCACACCGAATACGGTCGCGGCGAGGACAAGCATCGTGCCCAGGTCGGGCTGGAACAGGATCAGCGCGGCCGGCAGCCCGGCGATGAGCAGCATCCCGAGGACGTCGAGGGTGCCGACATCGCGGCGCCACTTGCCCTCGGAGCGCTCGGCCACGAGCAGCGCCATCCCCGCGACCACGGCCAGCTTGGCGAACTCGGCCGGCTGGATGGACATCCCGCCCACCATCAGCCAGGACCGGGAGCCGTTGATCGTGGTTCCCATCACCAGCACCAGGACCAGTCCGGCGACCGAGGCGAGATAGACCAGCGGGGCGAGGATCCGCACCCACCGGTGGTCGGTGGCCAGCACCAGCACACCGAGGACGACCCCGATCGCGATGTTGACCAGCTGCTTCTGCAGGTACAGCGTCGGCTGGCCGGCCGTGAGGTTCTCGCGGGGCGCCGTCGCCGACCAGACCACGAGGGAGCCCACAACGAGCAGCGCGGCGACCGCGAGCAGCAGCACGCGGTCGAGCCCGGCGGCGCGCGCAGGAGTGGGGCGCAGCATCAGTCCTCCTCCCGGGCGGGCGGGAGGATCTCGCCGTCCTTGGCGAAGGTGGGCAGTCCGCTCGGCGGTACGGCGCCGGGCATCGCGGCCCGCGCCGGGACGACCCGCTCGCCGCGGACGCCGTACAGCGACTCCCAGATGGTGCGGATCGCCGGGCCGGACGTGCCGGAGCCCGTGCCACCCTGGCTGACCATCATCACCACGACGTAGTTGTCGTCGTAGCTGGCGACCCAGGAGGTGCTCTGCTTGCCGTAGACCTCGGCCGACCCGGTCTTCGCGCGGACGTTGACCTGGTCGAGAGGGAAGCCGCCCAGCCTCCAGGACATGGTGCCCCGGCTCGAGACGCCCTGGAGGGCCCGGTCGATGTACGCGAGGTCGCGCTTGGCGGTCTTCACCCCGCCGACGGCCTCGGGCTCGATCCGGCGGACCAGCCGCCCCTCGGGGTCGACCACCGCCTTCCCGACGCGGGGCCGGTAGAGGGTGCCGCCGTTGGCCAGCGACGCGTACGCGCGGGTCAGCTGGAGGGGCGTCACGATCGTGTCGCCCTGCCCGATGGAGAAGTTCACGGCGTCGCCGGCCCGGTAGGCGAACCCCTCGACGCAGAACTCCCGCGCGAACTTGGGCAGGAACGCGTTGCTCGAGGGGTTCTTGCGACCCACCCGGCAGTAGTAGTCCTTGTTGGCCTCGTAGTAGTCGCGCTTCCACTGCCGGTCCGCGATCCGTCCGGACGCCTCGCCGGGCAGGTCGATGCCGGTCTCCTCGCCGAAGCCGAAGACCTTCGCGCCCTTGACGAGCGGGTCGCGGGCCTCGACGTCGGAGACGTTGCTGCCGAAGCGCTGCCAGTAGGCGTGGCCGATCCGGTAGAAGAAGGTGTTGCAGGAGACCTCGAGGGCCTTGTCGAAGCCGATGACGCCGTACGCGCCGGACTCGTAGTTCTTGAAGTCGCGGTTGCCGACGCGGAACGAGGAGGAACAGGCAAGGCGGGTGTCGCGGTTGTAGCCGGCACCGAGCGCTGCCGCGGTCATGAACGGCTTCCAGGTGGAACCCGGGGCGAACTGTCCCTGGGTCGCACGGGAGAGCAGCGGCGTGCCGGCCTTCTCGCTGTAGAGCCGGGCCAGCTCGCGGGAGCGGATCCCGCCGACCCACACCCCCGGGTCGTACGTCGGCTCGCTCGCCATGGCCACGATGCTGCCGTCGCGGGCATCCATCACGATCGCGGCGCCGGAGTCGGCCTCGAAGTTGCGTCCGCTGACCCGGTCGCGGGTCTGGCGCGCCGTGCGGATCGTCTGGGCCAGCTGTTGCTCGACGACCGCCTGGACGCGGGCATCGAGGGTGGTGACCAGCGTGTCGCCGGCGACCCCCTCGACCTCGCCCGCACTGCCGAGCACCCGGCCCATGGAGTCCACTGCGACGTTCTGGTAGCCCGGCTCGCCGCGCAGGTAGCGGTCGTACTGGCGTTCCAGGCCAGCCCGCCCGACGTCAGAGGCGCCGTGCACGGTGGTGTCCCCCTCGGCCTCGGCCTCGTCGAGCTCCTCCTCGGTGATCGGGCTCAGGTAGCCCAGCAGGTGGGCGGCGTTGATGCCGAACGGCTCGGGGTAGGCCCGCACGGTCTGGCGCTCGGCCAGGATCGCCGGGAAGTCCTCACGCTGCTCGAGGATCCGGACGGCGACCGCCTGCTCGACGTCCTCGGCCACGGGCAACGGCTGGAAGGGCGAGCCGTTCCAGCAGGTGCCCGAGACCGCGCCCTCCTGCCCACACAGCAGGGTCCGGGCGAGCACGTCTTTGTAGGAGGACCCGACGGTGCGCGCGACCCGGCGCAGCAGCACCTCCTGGGTCTCGCCGTCCATCTTCTGCAGCAGCGTGCGGTCGACCGACACCACCCAGGAGGTGCGGTTGGCCACCAGCGGGCGGCCCTGGGCGTCGACGATCAGGCCGCGCGGTGGCTGGACGACGAGCTCACGCACCGACTGCTCGGCGGCCGCGGCCTGGTAGGACTCCCCGGTCAGGACCTGGAGGTACCAGAGCCGCACGAACAGGGTCGCGAACAGGCTGAGTACGAGGGCCTGCACCACGACCAGCCGCAACAGGCTGCGCCGGCTGGGGTCGGCGGTACCGGGGCGGCGGGAGAAGGACTCGACGCGCATCGTCGCCTCAGTACGCCATCTGCGTCTGCTCGAGGCGACGCAGGAGGATCAGGACGGGTGGGAGGACCAGCGGGGTGAGCAGCACGTCGTACACCACGCCGATCGGTACGACCGTGAGGACCGCCGCGATGTCGACCCCCGGGTCGCCCAGGAGCAGGCCGGAGACGGCGAAGAGGGAGGTGCCGACGAAGGAGCAGGCGGCCACGGTCACCACCGCGGCGAACGCCGAGGACCCGGCGTCCTGGCGGACCCGACCGGCGAGGTAGCCCACCACGACCAGGGCGAGCGCCCACCGGCCGGCGACGTGGTCGGCGGGCGGGGCCAGGTCGAGGGCGAGCCCGGCCAGCAGGCCCAGCGTGGCTGCGACCTCGGGCCCGCGGGCCAGCGCCGTGGCCACGACGAGGAGCAGGACGAGGTTGGGGACGACACCCTGGAAGGCAAGGTGCCCGAACACGCTGGTCTGGAGTGCGATCGCAACCACGACGAGGGCGCTGAACGCGAGGACACGGACGGCGGTCACGGCGAGTCCTCCGCTCCGAGCACGGCGCGATCGGAGGTGGTTCCCTCCGGGACGACGACACCGACCAGGTCGAGCGCGGTGAAGTCGACGAGCGGCTCCACGACCGCCCGCTTGGCCAGGTCACGCGGGGTGCTGTAGACCGCGCGGACGATGCCGATGGGGATGCCGGCGACGTACGGCGCCCCGGCGCGCGAGCCCCAGGTCACCACGACATCGCCACGGCCGGGGACCACCGATCCGTCGGCCAGGTCCAGGTCCAGGCGACCACGGCCCCCCACGTCACCTCGGCCGCGGACGAAGCCGAGCTCCATGCTGCTCGCCAGCCGGCCACCCACGACCGAGTCGGCGTCGGCGACCAGCAGCACGGTGGCCGTGCGCCGGTCCACGCGCAGCACCCGGCCGACGAGGCCGGCGTCGCTGAGGACCGTCTGATCGGCCTGGATGCCGGAGGTGGTGCCGGCGTCGATGGTGACGGTCCGGGAGAACGACTGGGCGGCGCCGTACCCGACCACGCGGGCGGGGACCACGGCGTACCCGGTGTCCTCGACGGTCTGCAGCAGGCCGTCGAGCTCCGCGGCGCGGTTGCGGTCCAGCGCGGTCGTCGCGAGCTCCTGGCGCAGGACCGCGTTCGTCCGCTCGAGCTCGCGGAGCTCGGCACGCAGCGAGGACTGGGTGCGGACGCTCTCGGGCAGCTCCCGCAGCGGGCGCACGGCGGTCCCCGTGGCGGACTCCACCGGCCCCAGGACCGCGCCTACCCCCGCCCGCAGCGGGTCGACCGGGGAGGACTCGTCGGCGTTGGCGTCGAGCACCATCACGGTCACGCAGGCCAGGACCAGCAGCCCGAGCACGGTCCGGGAGGACTGCGGTCGGCGCGGGGACCCGGGACGACGGCGCACGTCTACCTCCGCCGGTCCGCGACGAGCACCTGCTGGAGCGCCTCGAACTCCTCCACGCACTTGCCGGCGCCGAGCGCGACCGAGGTCAGCGGGTTCTCGGCCAGGTGGACGGGCATGCCGGTCTCGTGCCGGATCCGCTCGTCGAGCCCGCGCAGCAGCGAGCCGCCACCGGTGAGCACGAGGCCGCGGTCCATGATGTCGCCCGCGAGCTCGGGCGGGGTCTGGTCGAGCGTGGCGCGCACGGCATCGACGATGGCGTGCAGGGGCTCCTCGAGGGCTTGGCGGATCTCCGCGGTGGACACCTCGACGGTGCGGGGCAGCCCGCTGACCATGTCGCGGCCGCGGACCTCGGCCTGGGGCTCCTGCGGGAGCGGGAAGGCCGACCCGAGGGTCAGCTTGATCTCCTCGGCGGTGCGCTCCCCCAGCATCAGGGAGTACTCCTTCTTCATCCACGCGATGATCGCCTGGTCGAGATCGTCCCCGGCGGTGCGGACCGAGAGGCTGGTGACGATGCCCCCGAGCGAGATCACCGCGACCTCGGTGGTGCCGCCGCCGATGTCGACGACCATGTTGCCGGTGGCCTCGTGGACCGGGAGGTTCGCTCCGATGGCCGCGGCCATCGGCTCCTCGATGATGTAGACCCGGCGAGCCCCGGCCTGGTAGCCGGCCTCCTTCACCGCGCGCTGCTCGACGGCGGTGATGCCGCTGGGCACGCAGATGACGAGGCGGGGCTTGGTGAAGTAGCGGCGGCGGTGCACCTGCTGGATGAACCAGCGCAGCATCTGCTCGCAGGCGTCGAAGTCGGCGATGACGCCGTCCTTGAGCGGCCGGATCGCGGTGATCGTGTCGGGGGTCCGGCCGATCATCCGCTTCGCCTCGTGGCCCACGGCGAGGACCTCGCCGGAGGCGGCGTTCATGGCGACGACGGACGGCTCGTCGAGGAGGACGCCCTTGCCGCGGACGTAGACGAGCGTGTTGGCGGTGCCGAGGTCGACCGCCATGTCACGGCCGATGATGCTGTTCGCCATGCCGGGTGCCTCGCAGGTCCGCTCGTGCCGGGGGGAAGGAAGGCAGGAACGCGCTCGACCCTGCCCGGGTCGAGCGTAAGGAGACGGTGACCCCGAACTGCGGAGCCACGCCGGGGTGTCCGCCTGTGGGTGTCAGCCCAGGCCGGGGAACCAGAGCGCGATCTCGCGCTCCGCGGACTCCGGGGAGTCCGACCCGTGCACGAGGTTCTCGCGGTTAGACAGCGAGAGGTCGCCGCGGATCGTGCCCGGGGCCGCTGCCCGCCCGTCCGTCGCGCCGTTGAGGGTGCGGACGACCTCGATGGCCTCGTCCCCCTCCAGCACCAGCGAGACCATCGGGCCCGAGGTCACGAACGCGCGCAGCGGCGGGTAGAAGTCGCGCTCGACGTGCTCGGCGTAGTGCTCGTCGGCCAGGGCCTCGTCGATCGTGCGCAGCTCCATCGCCACGAGCGAGAGCCCCTTGGCCTCGAGACGGGAGACGATCTCGCCCACCAGGCCGCGCCGGACGGCGTCGGGCTTGAGCAGGACGAGGGTGCGCTGTGCGGTCGGGGCAGCCATGGGCAGCACCCTACTGGGGCTCGGCAGCGCCTTCCTCCGCCGCCCATGCGGCGCGATCGGCAGCGATCCGGTTGCCGAGGACGACGGCGCCGGCCCACAGCGACCCGAAGATCACTCCGAGGGCGAACATCGCGGTGATGAGGAAGCCCAGCGCCAGCGTGGCCACCTGGATCGCCCAGCCCACGCCGTAGGCCCACGGCCGACGGAGCATGCCGGCGGTCAGCACGCAGAGCACTGCCAGCCCGAGTCCGACCACGATCGCCAGGGTGACGTCGACCTCGACGACGGAGATCAGCACGGGTGTCGTCAGGCCGAGGACGATCGCCTGGAGCACGAGGATGACCGCGCACATGGCGCGCTTGGGGTCACGCACGCGGGTTCCCCTCCTGACGTCGTTGCCGGTCCTGGCCCCGCAGCAGCCCGCGCGCCTCACCGACGGTGACGACCGACCCGGTGACCAGCACGCCGCCGGAGCCGATGGCCTCGCCGAGCACCCCGCCGGCCTCGGCCAGCGCGGCCGCCTGGTCGATGGCGTCGGCGAGGTCGGAGGCGACGCTGACCCGGTCGGAGCCGAAGAGACCGCGGGCGGTCTCGGCGAGCTCCTCCGCCGGGACGGCACGGTCGGTCGAGGCCTGGGTGCAGACGATGTGGGCCAGGGACGGCTCGAGCACCTCGAGCAGGCCCTCGACGTCCTTGTCGACCATCACCCCGACGACGCCGATGAGCGGGCTCAAGATGAAGGAGTCCTCGAGCGCCGCGACCAGTGCCCGGGCGCCGTGGGGGTTGTGGGCGGCGTCCAGCAGGACCGTCGGGCTCGTGCGGACGACCTCCAGGCGGCCGGGCGAGTCCGCCTGCCCGAACGCCTCTTCGACCACCTCGCCGTCCAGGGCCCGTCCGACGAAGGCCTCCACCGCGGCGAGCGCGAGCGCGGCGTTCTCGGCCTGGTGGGCGCCGTAGAGCGGCAGGAAGACCTCGTCGTACGTCGCGTGCAACCCGCCCAGCCGCATCTGCTGGCCGCCGTACGCCGCCACGCGGTGCTCGACCCCGAAGTCCTGGCCGGCGACGAGCAGCGACGCACCGACCTCCTGCACGCGGTCGCGGAGCACCGCGAGCACCTCGGGCGCCTGCGCCGCGCTGACCACGATCGTGCCGGGCTTGATGATCCCGGCCTTCTCGACCGCGATGTCAGCGGGTCGGGCACCGAGGTAGCGCGCGTGGTCGACGTCGATCGGCGTCACGATCGCCACCCGGGCGTCGGCGACGTTGGTGGCGTCCCACGAACCGCCCATGCCCACCTCGACGATGGCGACATCGACCGGGGCGTCCGCGAAGGCGGCGTAGGCCATCCCCACCACGGCCTCGAAGAAGCTGAGCGGGTGCTCCTCGCTCGCGTCCACGAGGTGGGTGTAGGGCGCCACGTCGTTGAAGACCTCGACGAACCGCGCGGGTGTGAGGGGCTCTCCGTCGATCGAGATCCGGTCGGTGATCGACTCCAGGTGCGGGCTGGTGAACCGTCCGGTGCGCAGCCCGAGGGCTCGCAGGAGGGTGTCGACCAGCCGGCTCGTGGTGGTCTTGCCGTTGGTGCCGGTGAGGTGGAGCAAGGGTGCGGCGTGCTGCGGGTCGCCGAGCAGCTCGACGAAGGCGCGGATCCGGTCGAGCGACGGCTCCAGCCGGGTCTCGGGCCAGCGGGACAGCAGCGCGTCCTCCACCTCGGCGAGGGTCGCGGCCGGGCGCGCGTTAGAAGTCTCCATAGGGGCTCAAGTCTAGGGGTGGGGCGCTCGGCAGGTTTCGAGGCTCGCTTCCCTCGCACCTCAACCAGCCGGGGCGGCCGGGAACTGGTTTCGAGCCGCCCCTCCCCCGGCCGTAACATGCGCCTCATGACCGACACCGAGAGCCCGACCCCGACCACGACGACACCGGACGCGCCGGTCGTCGTCGTACCGGACAAGCCGGCGCTCGAGGGCCTCGAGGCCAAGTGGTCGCAGACGTGGAAGGAAGCCGACACCTACGCCTTCGACCACAGCCGCCCGCGCGAGGAGGTCTACTCCATCGACACCCCGCCCCCGACGGTGTCGGGGTCGCTGCACGTCGGCCACGTCTTCTCCTACACCCACACCGACCTGGTGGCGCGCTTCCAGCGGATGCGCGGCAAGGCGGTCTACTACCCGATGGGCTGGGACGACAACGGCCTGCCGACCGAGCGGCGGGTGCAGAACTACTTTGGGGTCCGCTGCGACCCCTCCCTGCCCTACGACCCGGACTTCACCCCGCCGGAGAAGCCGGACCCCAAGCGCCAGGTGTCGATCAGCCGACCGAACTTCGTCACCCTGTGCGAGCAGCTGGTCGAGGAGGACGAGAAGGTCTTCGAGAGCCTGTGGCGCACCCTCGGGCTCTCGGTCGACTGGAGCGCGACCTACACGACCATCGGCGCGGTGTCGCAGACGGTCTCCCAGCGCGCGTTCCTGCGGAACTTCGCCCGCGGCGAGGCCTACCTGCAGGAGGCGCCGACCCTGTGGGACGTGACCTTCCAGACCGCGGTCGCCCAGGCCGAGCTCGAGGCCCGGGAGTACGCCGGCGCCTACCACCGGGTCGCCTTCCACCGGGCCGACGGCGCCCCGGTCCACATCGAGACCACCCGCCCCGAGCTCATCGCGAGCGTCGTGGCGCTCATCGCGCACCCCGACGACGAGCGGTACCAGCCGCTGTTCGGCAGCACCGTCACCTCGCCGGTCTTCGGTGTCGAGATCCCGGTGCTCGCCCACCCGGCCGCCGAGCCGGACAAGGGCGCGGGCATCGCCATGTGCTGCACCTTCGGCGACCTCACCGACGTGCAGTGGTGGCGCGAGCTGCGGCTCCCGGTCCGCACCGTCATCGGCCGCGATGGGCGGTTCACCCGCGAGACGCCCGAGTGGCTGTCCTCCGACGTCGCCTCCACGGCGTACGCCGACCTCGCCGGCAAGACCGCCTTCAGCGCGCGCGAGGCCATGGTCGCCAAGCTGCGCGAGAGCGGCGACCTCGACGGTGACCCCAAGCCGACGCAGCGGATGACGAACTTCTACGAGAAGGGCGACAAGCCGCTTGAGATCGTCGCCACCCGCCAGTGGTACCTGCGCAACGGCGGTCGGGAGACCGACCTGCGCACCGAGCTCATCGAGCGCGGGTCGGAGATCCGGTGGGTGCCCGAGCACATGAAGCACCGCTACGAGAACTGGGTCGGCGGCCTCAACGGCGACTGGCTCATCTCCCGTCAGCGGTTCTTCGGCATCCCCTTCCCCGTCTGGTACCCGCTCGACGACGAGGGCGAGCCCGACCACGCCCACCCCCTGCTGCCCTCCGAGGCCGAGCTGCCGGTCGACCCCTCGACCGCTGCTCCCCGCGGCTACACCGAGGACCAGCGCGGCAAGCCCGGTGGGTTCGTCGGCGACCCCGACGTGATGGACACCTGGGCCACGTCCTCGCTCACCCCGCAGATCGTCTGCGGCTGGGAGCGCGACCCGGACCTGTTCGCCCGGACCTTCCCGATGGACCTGCGGCCTCAGGCGCACGACATCATCCGCACCTGGCTCTTCGCGACCGTCGTGCGCGCCCACCACGAGAACGGCGTGGTCCCGTGGTCGCACGCCGCCATCTCGGGCTTCGTCGTCGACCCCGACCGCAAGAAGATGTCGAAGTCGAAGGGCAACGTGGTCGTCCCGACCGAGATCCTCGACAAGTACGGCGCCGACGCGGTGCGCTGGCGCGCCGCGATGGCCCGACCCGGCTTGGACTCCCCCTTCGACGAGACCCAGATGAAGGTGGGTCGGCGCCTGGCGATGAAGGTCCTCAACGCCTCGAGGTTCGTCCTCGGCGGCGTCGGCGCGACCACGACCAGCCCCGCCGCGGTGAGCGCCCCCGTCGACTGCGCCATGCTCGGCGCGCTGAGCAACGTCGTCACCCGCGCGACGGAGGCGTTCGAGGCCTACGACTACACCAGCGCCCTCGAGGTCACCGAGAAGTTCTTCTGGGAGTTCTGCGACGACTACCTCGAGCTGGTCAAGGAGCGGGCGTACGGCGGCGGGGGCTCGAACGAGTCCGGTGCGGCGTCCGCCCGGGCCGCCCTCGCCCTCGCGCTGCACGTCCAGCTGCGACTGCTGGCGCCGTTCCTGCCCTACGTGACCGAGGAGGTCTGGTCCTGGTGGCAGGAGGGGTCGGTGCACCACGCCGGCTGGCCGGTGCAGGCCGACCTCGGCTCGGCAGCATCGGCCAGTGCCGGGCTCACCGACGCGGTGGCCACGGCGCTCGCCGGGATCCGGGGCGCCAAGTCGACCGCGAAGGTGTCGATGCGCACCGAGCTGTCCCGCGTGGAGGTCCGTGGCCCGCAGGGCCTGCTGCTCCTCGCCGAGAAGGCCGCCGACGACCTCCGTGCGGTCGGGCGGATCACCGGGGACCTGGCCTTCGTGCCGACCGACGACGCCGAGATCAGCGTCGCGGCGACGATCGCCGACGCCTGAGCAGCACCGACGCCTGAGCAGCGCCCGCGCGAGGGCGGGTCAGGGGGCCGGACGACCCGGGCGGCTCCCCGGGCGTCGTCCGGTCAGGCGGACTTCTTCTTCTTCGGCTCGGTCTCGCGCGGCACCAGGGTCGGGAGGACGTTGTCGGAGACCACCTCGCCGGTGACGATGACCTTCGCGACGTCCTCGCGGGAGGGCACGTCGTACATGACGTTGAGGAGGACCTCCTCGATGATCGCGCGCAGTCCCCGGGCACCCGTGCCGCGCTCCATCGCCCTCGTGGCGACGGCGGCGATGGCGTCGTGGGTGAACTCGAGCTCGACCCCGTCGATCTCGAAGAGCCGCTGGTACTGCTTGACCAGCGCGTTGCGGGGCTCGGTGAGGATCTGCACCAAGGCCTCGTTGTCGAGCTTGCTGACGCTCGCGATGAGCGGGAGCCGCCCGATGAACTCGGGGATCAG
>JAUYLL010000019.1 GCA_030698375.1 Nocardioides sp.
CTCCGAGCAAGAGTCGGTCGAAGGCCGCTGCACCCCCGAAGGCCAGCCGTCCTTCGACTACCCGCGGCAAGGCACCGGCCCACAGCAACGCCGGCGGCAAGGGCAAGGCCAAGGGCCAGGCGAAGGCTCAGCAGAAGCGCCCCGGCGCGGTCAACAAGCTGCTGCGTGGGATCTTCGGCGGCTGAGCCTGACGTCGTACGACACTGACGGCTCGGGACACCCGGACCGCCGCTGAGGTGTCGGCAGCCGTTAGTTTCCGTCCATGCCCAGCAGCGACCGGGCCTCGGCGGGCGTCATCGGGACGCGCTGCGCGAGCCGGCCCAGCTCGACGGCCCGCGCGACGAGCTGGCTGTTGTGCTCGACCGGCACCCCCTTGGCGAGGGTGAGGACGTCCTCCATGCCGACCCGCAGGTGCCCGCCCTTGCTCAGCGCGGCCAGCGCCACGGGCAGGGTCGTGCGGCCGATGCCGGTCGCCGACCAGCTGGTCACCTCAGCCGGGAAAGCGGCGGCCGCTGCCACCAGTGCGTCGGTGGTGCCGGGCATGCCGCCGGGGACGCCCATCACCAGGTCGACGTGGACCCGGCCGCCGTACGGCAGCCCGTAGCGCGAGAGCAGCCGCTCGAGCGCGGTGACCTGGCCGAGGTCGAAGAGCTCGAACTCCGGCACCACCTGCCGCTCCTGGGAGAGCTGGTAGAGGTCGCACACGAAGCCCCACGGGTTGAGGAAGACGTCGTCGCCGAAGTTGGTCGAGCCCATCGTCAGGCTGCAGGAGTCCGGCGCGGCGTCGAGCACCTTGAGCCGGTCCTCGAGCGGGTCGTGCACCGAGCCGCCGGTGGAGAGCTGGACGACGAGGCCGGTCGACTCACGCAGCGCGGCGACGGTGTCGGACAGCCGCTGCGGGTCCAGCGTCGGACGGTGCTCGGCGTCGCGGACGTGCACGTGCACCATCGCCGCGCCCGCGGCCTCGCACGCCTGCGCGGTCGCCACCAGCTCCTCGAGCGTGGTCGGCAGCTGCGGGCAGTCGTCCTTCGTCGTCTCCGCCCCCGTCGGGGCGACCGTGATGAGCAGCGGGTCCATGAGCCGATGCTGCCAGGTGCGGGCGGCTCAGGTCTCGAGGAGCAGGGTGACGGGGCCGTCGTTGACCAGCGCGACGGCCATGTCGGCGCCGAAGACACCCCGCTCCACCCGGGCACCGAGGCGCTCCAGCTCGACGCAGAACGCCTCGTAGAGCGGCTCGGAGACGGGACCGGGGGCCGCGGCGCTCCACGTCGGTCGCCGACCCTTGCGGGCCTCGCCGTACAGCGTGAACTGGGAGATGACGAGGAGGGGCGCACCGATGTCGCCGGCCGACTTCTCCTCGCGCAGGATGCGGACGTCCCAGGTCTTGCGCGCCAGCCACGCGACCTGGTCGGGGCCGTCGTCGTGGGTCACGCCGAGCAGGACCACCAGGCCGGGCTCGTCGATCGCGCCGACCACCTCGCCGTCGACGGTGACCGACGCGGAGGACACACGCTGGAGGAGGGCTCGCACCGGACCAGTGTCGCGCTACGCCTCGGCGGCGTCGCGGACGGTCTCCGCCAACGACCGTCGCGGGGTCCAGCCGGTGGCGGCGCGCAGCCGCTCGGCCGAGCCGGTGATGGTCCGCGGGTCGGTGGGCCGCAGGCGGGCGGGGTCGACGTGGAGCTCGGGCTCGTCGAGGCCGAGGCCGGCGACCAGCGCGTCGAGCACCGCGCGGCCGGGGGTGGCGACGCCGGAGCAGACGTTGAAGAGCCGGTGCGGGAGGTCGGGGGTCTCGATCAGGAGCCGGTACGCGCGGCAGACGTCGCGGACGTCGGTGTAGTCGCGGGCGGTGTCGAGGTCGCCCACGGTCACCGGGGTGCCCGACTCCTGCCAGCGGTGCAGGCCGGCGAGCAGGTCGGTGAGCAGGAATCCCTCCCGCTGGCCCGGTCCGAGGTGGTTGAACGGCCGGACGACGACCACGTCGAGCCCGCGGCGGGCGTAGTAGTCGGCCTGGTGCTCGACCGCCGCCTTGCTCACGGCGTACGGCGACGCGCACGCCAGCGGGGCGGACTCCCCCAGCGCTCCGGGGGTGGTCGGGTCGTAGAGCGCGCCGGTGCTCACGACGAGCCAGCGCGCGCCGGGGACGTGGGCGAGGAGGGCCTCCCCCACCGCGGTGGTCATCGCGGTGTTGGCCGACAGGTAGTCCTGCGGGTGCGCGAAGGACGGGCCCACCGTGGACCGGCCGGCGAGGTGGACGACGGCGTCGATCGACCGACCGGCGGGCAGCTGGTCGAGCGGGAGACCCGCGGTGAGGTCGGTGCCGACGTACCCGCACAGCTGGTCCGCGATGGCAGGCGGCGGCCCAGGGTCGTGGTCGACACCGACGACGTCCCAGCCGGCGTCGACGAGCTCACGGACCAGGTGCGGCCCGACGAACCCGGCGACCCCGGTGACCAGAGCGGTCCGGCTCACCGGTTCTCCGGGGGCCCGTGCAGCCGCAGGTCGTGGGCGACCATCCGCTTCACCAGGCCGGGGAAGTCGACCTCCCGCTTCCAGCCCAGCACCCGCTCGGCCTTGGCCGGGTTGCCGAGCAGGATGTCGACCTCCGCGGGACGGGTCAGGTCGGCGTCCTGGCGGACGTAGGAGCGCCAGTCGTCGATGCCGATCTCGGCGAAGGCCAGCGCGAGGAACTCCTCGATCGAGTGGGTCTCGCCGGTGGCCAGGACGAAGTCGTCGGGCTCGTCGTGCTGGAGCATCTGCCACATGCCGCGGACGTAGTCGCCGGCGTACCCCCAGTCGCGCTTGGGGTAGAGGTCGCCGAGGGTGACGTGGTCGGTGGCGCCCCAGTGGATGCGCGCGACCGCGTCGGTGATCTTGCGGGTCACGAACTCCAGGCCGCGCCGCTCACCCTCGTGGTTGAAGAGGATCCCGGTGGCCACGAACATCCCGTAGGACTCGCGGTAGTTGCGCGCGATCCAGTGGGCGTAGAGCTTGGCGACGCCGTACGGACTGCGGGGGTGGAACAGCGAGTCCTCGTCGTAGCCGGTGCCGGGGCGGTTGTAGTCCAGGCCGCCGAACATCTCCGAGGTCGAGGCCTGGTAGAAGCGCGTGTGCTGCTCGAGGCCGGTGATGCGCACCGCCTCGAGCAGGTTGAGCGTGCCCTTGGCGGTGACGTCGGCGGTCAGCTGCGGGTTGCGGAAGGAGTAGCCCACGTGGCTGATCGCGCCGAGGTTGTAGATCTCGTGCGGCTGGGAGATGTCGACCGCGCGGATCAGCGAGGTCTGGTCGGTGAGGTCGGCCTCGATGAGGTGGACGTAGGGGAACTCCGCCACGACCGCCTCGCGCCGGGAGTTGCGCTGCCCGCGGATAAGGCCGAACACCTCGTAGCCCTTGTCGTGCAGCAGCTCGGTGAGGTGACCGCCGTCCTGGCCGGTGATCCCGGTGATCAACGCGCGCCTCGGCTCCAACGGTCTCACTCTCCAGTGCTGCTCAGGGGTCGCCCGACTCTACAAGTCGGGCCGGGGCCGGCCGCACCGGTCCTCAGCGGAGGAGGACCTCGCTGATCGCGACGGAGTCGCGCTCACCGGTCGAAGACTCGAGGATCTCGAGGGTCACCTGGTCGGCGTCCACGTCAGGGACGGGCACCGTCTGCACGCTGCGGTTGCCCGGGTCGGTCGAGAGGTCCTGGGCGATCCGGGTGCCGTCGGGGAAGATCCAGCGCACGCGGGCGATCCGGCGGTTCTGGGCGTAGCGGTCGGAGCCGTCGACAGCGTCGGTCTTCGCGTATCCGGGGATCAGGCCGACCTCGCTGATCGTGCGGGTCTCGTCGAGGAGGATGCGCAGGGACGCCCCGCGCCCATCGCCGCTGCACCGCCACGCGGTGGCCGGGTCGCCGTCCGCCACGAGCTCCGGCTCGTAGGAGACCGGCCTACCGGACGCGTCCTGGCTGGGGGCGTCGATACAGCTGGCCTCGACGTCGCCGATGCCCATGCCGTCGTCGGCGGACACCGCGGTGGGGTCCGCCCGCGGACCGGCCGACTCCCTGGCCGCCGGGCGGTCCTCGCTCCCTCCCTCGGGAAAGAGCGTGCCGAGGCCGTAGGCACCCACGACGAGCGCGAGGACGGCCAGGGCGGCGAGGACCGGCGTACGCAGGGAACGAGACACGGGTCCAGACAAGCACGGCCCTCGCGTGTCGTTGCACCACCTTCTCACGGCAATGGATCGAGATTCGGCGCGGAATCACTCCAAATCATTGACATTCGCATCTCAGGGGGGTCATTGTCGTCGGCATCACACGAGAGGTGGCCCATGTCACACATCACTGATCTGCGCGACGACCTGACCGCGCGTGGCGTCAAGTACGTCTTCGGCTTCTACGTCGACATCCACGGGATCCCGAAGAGCAAGTGCGTGCCGATCGAGTGCCTGCCCCAGATGGCTGGCGGCTCGGAGCTCTACACGGTGGGAGCCCTGGAGGGCATGGGGGATCTCGGACCGCACGAGGACGAGTGCGCCGCCATCCCCGACCTCGACCGCCTGGTCGTGCTGCCCTGGAAGCCCGAGTTCGCCGTGGTGCCCACGAGACTGCACCTGCGCGGTCGCCCCTACGAGCAGGAGTCCCGCAACTTCCTCGCCCGCCAGGTCGAGGACGCCGCGAGCATGGGGCTCGTCGCCAACGTCGGCATCGAGCCCGAGCTGTACGTCGTGCGCCAGACGCCGACGGGCTGGGAGCCGTTGGTGCCCGAGGACCGCCTCGACGCGCCGACCCGGGGCTACGACCTCGAGACGACGATCCTCGCCTCCGGCTTCCTCGACCCGATGGTGCAGTACATGAACTCGCTCGGGTGGGGGGTCTACTCCTTCGACCACGAGGGCGGTGACGGGCAGTACGAGTTCAACTTCGACTACACCGACGCGCTCACGATGGCCGACCGCATGGTGTTGTTCCGACTCATGGCCAAGCACGTCGCTGGCGAACTCGGCTGCATCGCCACCTTCATGCCAAAGCCGTTCCAGGACGACTTCGGATCCGCGTCCCACGTCAACATCAGCCTCGCCGACGCCACGACGGGCGACAACCTCTTCGCCGCACCCGACGGCTCCTACAGCGACATGTCCCGGCACTTCGTCGCCGGCGTCCTCCGGCATGCCGGCGCCATCTGCGCCGTCACGTCCTCCACCGTCAACTCCTACAAGCGGTTCACCAGCAAGGGCCACATGGACGAGATCTCGTGGGCCCCGATCTACCAGGCATGGGGCGAGAACAACCGCACCCTGATGTGCCGGATGCCGGTCAACCGCCATTGCCTCGAGGTGCGCTCCGCCGACGCCGCCGTCAACTACCACCTCGGCATCGGCATGATCCTCGCTGCCGGCCTCGAGGGGGTGCGCCAAGAGCTCGACCCCGGCGAGCCGCTCAACGTCGACGCCTACCAGCTCACCGCCAGCGCCCTCGCCGAGAGGGGCTACCCCCGGTTGCCGACGTCGCTCGAGGCGTCGCTCGACGCGCTCGAGGCGGACACGCTCGCCCAGGAGGTGATGGGCAAGGAGTTCCACCAGACCTATCTGGACTACAAGCGCGCCGAGGTGCACCAGTTCTCCACAGTCGTCACCGACTGGGAGTCCTCGACGTACATGCAGCGGTGGTGAGAGCCGTGCCCGAGCACGGCGTCGCGAACGCTGAGGTCCTCCGCCGCATCACCGCCGCGCGTCCCGAGCTGATCACCGTGGCGCGAGCCGGGGACGTCGTCCCAGGCATGGACGACCGCACGATCCTCACCAGCGGTGCGCCGTTGACCTGGCCGGAGTACACCGGTGGGCAGCGTCGGGCGATCTTGTACGCCGCCGTCCACGAGGGGCTGGCCACCAGCACCGAGGACGCGGCGGACCTGCTCGACCGGGGCGAGCTGCGCGTGCGCTCCACCCAGCAGCACTCCTGCATCGGGTCGGTCGCCGGCATCTACACCTCCTCGATGCCCGTGCTCGTCGTGCGTGACCGCACCAGCGGGTCGACGGCGTACTGCAACCTCTACGAGGGCAAGAGCCGTCGACGCCTCAACTACGGCACCTACGACGAGGAGGTGGCCACCGGGCTCCGTTGGCTGGCGTCCACCTGCGCGCCAGTCCTCGCCGAGGCGCTCGAGCTCCACGGTCCCGTCGACCTGGTGCCGATCATGGCCAGGGCGTTGCGCCTCGGGGACGAGCTGCACTCCCGAAACACCGGGGCCACGCTCCTGCTCCAGCAGGAGCTGACGACCTCGCTGTTCGCTGTCGCCCAGAGGCCCGGCAGAGCGGAGCCCGTGCGCGAGGTGCTCGAGTTCCTGCAGCAGAACGACTACACGTTCCTCCGCGTCGCCATGGCGGCCGCCAAGGCGACCGCCGACGCCGGGCACGGCGTGGCGGGATCCACCGTGGTCACGGGGATGGCCCTCAACTGCCGGGAGTTCGCGATCCGCGTGAGCGGGCTCGGCGACACGTGGTGGCGAGGGGAGTTCCCCGACCTCGAGGGACGCTTCTTCGAAGGCTTCAGCGAGGCCGACGCAGAATGGCTCGGGGGCGAGAGCTGCGTCACCGAGACGATCGGCCTCGGCGGCTTCGCCCAGGCGGCGGCGCCGACGCTCATGGACTACCAGGGCGGGAGCTTCGCGACGATGGTGGCCAACCAGACGGCGATGTACGGCATCACCGTCGGGGAGCACCCGGACTTCCGGGTGCCCGCGCTCGACTTCCGCGGCACGCCCGTCGGCATCGACGTGCTGCGTGTCGTCGAGACCGGCGTCACGCCGGTCATCGACGGGGGGCTCGCCGGCCGCGCCGGCGGGCAGATCGGTGCGGGTGTGCTGCGCACCCGCATGCAGGCGTTCGCCCGCGCGGCCGACGCCTGGCACGAGCAGCAACGAGTGTCGACCAACGAGGTCCGCACCACCGCCCTCACCACCCCCGGAGGCACGTCATGACCGCGACCACCCCCACACCGGGAAGCAAGCGCACCCGTCCCGATGCTGCGCCCCGCATCTCCGGTCGCATGGGCCCACTCGAGCTGGCGTTCTTCGTCGTGGCGGCGGCCGGTCCGCTCCTCGTCGTCGCGGGGTTCGCACCGCTGGCCTTCCTCATCGGGGGCGTCGGGGCCCCCGGAGCGCAACTCGTCGCCAGCCTCGTCCTGCTCCTCTTCGCCGTCGGGCTGACCCGGATGGCGCTGCGGATCAAGAACGCGGGCGCCTTCTACTCCTACATCGGCCAAGGACTCTCACGGCCCATGGGCGGTGGCGCTGCGACGCTGGCACTGGGCGCGTACTCCATGATTGCCATCGGCCAGCTCGGCGCGGTCGGAGCGTTCGCATCCCGGCCCATCAACAACTGGACCGGCATCGACATCCCCTGGCCGGTGTACTCGTTCATCGCCCTGGCCATCGTCGGCTTCCTCGGCCACCGCCGAATCGGCCTGAGCGCCAAGGTCCTCGGGGTCGTGCTGCTGACCGAGGCAGCGATCCTCCTGGTCCTCGCCGTTCCCGTGCTCCTCCAGGGTGGCGCCGAAGGCGTCGACTTCGCCTCCTTCGAGCCCAGTGCGATCTTCGCCGGCGGTGGCACCGGGGCGATGTTCGCCATCGTGTTCGGCGCCTTCATCGGCTTCGAGTCGACCGCGATCTACGCGGAGGAGGCGCGGGACCCCGCGCGCACCGTGCCGCGCGCCGTCTTCCTGGCAGTCGGGTTCCTCGGCATCTTCTACACCTTCATGGCGTGGGTGGTGTATCTGGCCTTCGGGAACTCCGAGATCGTCGACGCTGCCACCTCCGACCCGGTCGGACTGGTCTTCTTCGCCATGGAGCAGTACGTCGGCAGCTCGGCGGCCACGGTGATGGAGGTCCTCCTCATCACCAGCGCGTTCGCGTCGACGCTGGCGTTCCACAACACCGCGTCGCGCTACATGTTCACCCTCAGCCGCGAGAAGATGTTGCCGGTCGGCCTCGCACGGGTGCACACGCGCCACCACTCGCCGTACGTCGCCAGCGGCGCGCAGACCACGCTCGCTGCAGTCCTCCTGATCATCTTCGCGACTGTCGGCGCGGACCCGTACCTGCAGGTCTTCCTCCTCCTGGTCGCCCCGGGGGTCCTGGCGGTGATCGTGCTCCAAGCCCTGTGCTCGCTGGCAATCGTCCGCTACTTCACGGTGGTGATGCCCGCCCACGGTCTGACGCGCTGGAGCACCGTCGTGGCACCGGCCGCGAGCCTCGTGGGTCTGGGGGTCGCCTCGTGGCTCATCGTCGTGAACTTCGATCTGCTCTCAGGACGCACCGACTGGATGAACCTCGTCCTGCTGTGCCTTTTGCCGGCAGCCTTCGCGGTGGGCTTCCTGCGGGCAGTCCACATGAGGCACACGGACAAGGAGGCGTACCTCCAGCTCACCGAGACCAACGTGTTCTGACGAGGTCATCGACACTGCTCATCACTCAGCTCGTCATGGAGGCTGGGCCACCTCACGAGGTCGGCCCGGCCTCCTGGCACGTGCTCAGCGAGCCCCGGGGTCCCACTCGTAGGAGAACTTCTCGATGCGCAGGATGAGCGAGGTCTCGACGTCGGTGATGCCGGGTAGCGCCCCGAGCACGTCGGTCGTGAACTCGAGCAGGTGCTCGTGGTCCCCGAAGAACGCCTCGACCATCACGTCGAACCGTCCCGTCGAGAGCCCGCAGTAGCGCACCTCGGGCCGCTTCACCAAGGCATTGCTGACCTCGTTGAGGTGTGGCAGCTGGACCGAGAGCCCGACGATGGCCGACAGCATGTAGCCCGCCAGGCGGGGCGTCGGCACCGCGACGATCTCGAAGTAGCCCTTGCTCCGCATGGCGGCGATGCGGTTGCGCACGGTCGTCTCGGTGGTGCCGAGGCGCCGGCCGATCTCGGAGTTCGAAGTGCGGCCGTCGACCTGGAGGATCCCGAGGATCTCCCGGTCCATGGAATCCAGCAGCGGTGCGCTGCGCTTCTCACCACCGCCAGCGGGTGTACGACGACTCACGCCGCAAACCCTACTGCTCCGCAGACAGCACGGCGGCGGACCGCTCCCGGGCCTCAGCCGCCGCGGGTGCTGCTCAGCTGGTCTGGGGCTCAGAGGCCGACCTCGACCTCGGTCACGACACCCTGCTGGGCGACGATCTTGCGGTCGACGGGCTCGGCCTTGGGCGCGAGGGTCCGCAGGGTCCACTCGCCGGGGGAGGCGAAGAACCGGAAGTGCCCGGTCGCCGAGGTCGGGACCTCGGCGGTGAACTCTCCGGTGCGGTCGAGCAGACGCACGTACGCGCTGCCGACCGGCTCCCCCTCACGCGTGACGACGCCCTGAACGACGGTCTCCTTGGCGATGTCGATCCCGTCGAGGGACAGACCGCCGGTCTTGGCTCCGCACATGGCTCAGGCCTCCCCGGGCTCGTCGCCGAGCGCCACGGGGACGCCGACGAGGGAGCCGTACTCGGTCCAGGAACCGTCGTAGTTCTTGACGTTCTGGTGACCGAGCAGCTCGTGGAGGACGAACCAGGTATGGGAGGAGCGCTCACCGATGCGGCACAGCGCGATGGTCTCCTTGGAGTCGTCGAGGCCGGCCTCGCCGTAGATCTTCGTCAGGTCCTCGTCGGACTTGAAGGTGCCGTCGTCGTTGGCCGCCTTGCTCCACGGCACGTTGATCGAGGTCGGCACGTGGCCGGCGCGCTGCGCCTGCTCCTGCGGGAGGTGGGCGGGAGCCATCAGCCGGCCGGCGTACTCGTCGGGGCTGCGCACGTCGACCAGGTTCTTCACGCCGATCGCCTCGACGGTCTCGTCACGGAAGGCGCGGATCGAGTGGTCCTGCTTCTGCGCGGTGTAGCTGGTCTTCTCGCGGGTGGGGACGTCGGCGACGAGCTCACGGCTGTCGAGCTCCCACTTCTTGCGGCCGCCGTCGAGGAGCTTGACGTCGGAGTGGCCGTAGAGCTTGAAGTACCAGTAGGCGTAGGCGGCGAACCAGTTGTTGTTGCCGCCGTAGAGCACGACGGTGTGGTCGTTGGAGACGCCACGGTCGGAGAGCAGCGCCTCGAACTGCTCCTTGCTCACGAAGTCGCGGCGGACCTGGTCCTGGAGGTCGGTGGTCCAGTCGAGGCGGATCGCGTTGCGGAGGTGGCTGCGCTCGTAGGACGAGGTGTCCTCGTCCACCTCGATGAGGACGATGCTCGGGTCGTCGAGGTGCTCCTCGACCCAGTCGGCGGAGACGAGTGCGTTGTCGCGGGACATGGTGTGCCTTTCGGTGGGCTGCTGGCGTGCGATGGGATGTCGATCAGGCGGTGACGCGGCGGGCGAGGAGGAAGACCTCGCAGCCGAGGCAGAACCGGAACGCGGCGTTGAGGAAGGCCGCGGCGAGCGCGAACCCGACGGCCACCTGGCCGAGCAGGGTCAGGCCGGTGAGGAACCCGACGAGGCCGACGACGGCGAAGCCGAGGCCGACGGTCTGGGCGAACCGCGGCGGGCCTTCGTCCTCCAGCTCGGCGGGCGGGGCCAGGCGCGGACGGACGAGCGTGCGGAAGAGCAGCCCGTACGGCGACGCACCCGCGCCGAGGCCGGCGCCCAGCGCGAAGACCAGCGCCTGCGCGGCGAGGAGACCGACCCCGAGGGGGGACGGCGCGAGGAGCAGGACCGCGGCCAGCACCACGGTGGTGAGGGCGGCGGCGAACTGCGGGCCACGGGGGTCGATGCCGGCGGGCGCGGGGCGGTCAGTGCGCGCGGCGATGGGGGTGTCCGTGAGGGACGAGGACATGCGGTGCTCCTGGAAAGGGGTCGACGGGCCTGGGATGGAGGCACGGAGCCCTCGTCGCCCGGATCGGGCGGTGTCAGCCGGGTGCGCGAGAAGCGCAAGAGTGGCGACGGGACGAGACGGGCTCCGTCAGGCCATGCGACACAGCGACGAGCGCATGCGGCAGTGATCCACCGCGCGGCGCTTGGTCAACCAGGTCGATTGCATGGCTCGAGAGTAGGGGGACCGGTCGGGCGACCGAAACCACTGTCTCAACACGTGGACTACTGGTCCACTATCTGGACGCGGTGGGGGTCGAACGACCCGAGTCCCCCGAACTCATGGTCACCGAAGGCCCCGGCACCTATGCTGCGACTGCCGCGGTGCAACCACCCGCCGCGAGCCCTTTGACCCTCCAGGACCGTCATGAGCACCACAGAATCCGGCCCGGCGGTGGTTGCCAAGCGTCTCGGATGGCTCCTCGGAGCCTGGCGCCGCACCCATCCCAAGCACCAGGACCCCGCGGTCTTCCTGGCTACGCTCGCCGACGTCCTCGCCGAGCGGTCCGGTGGCCACGCCGACCTCGAGTGCGGCCCGGACCAGCTCGCCGCGTGGGAGAGCGGCCGTGAGGCGCCGCCGTACGACGTGGTGCGCGCGGCCGAGGTCGTGCTCGGCCAGCAGCCCGGGGAGCTCGCCCACCTGCCGGCGTACCTCTTCATCTACCACCGCATGCCTGTGCCCGCGTGGACCCGGCCCCGGCTGGCCCCAGGCACCCAGGAGTTCGTCGAGCGCCGTGCCGCACTGGTGGAGACCGTCCTCGAGTCCAACCCCGCGCTGCAGGAGTGGTGGGAGCTGGGGCACCACCTGACCGCCGACCCGGACGTCGAGCTGGCGCCGGAGACCTGGGAGGGGCTGTGCCGCGCCGCCATCGCGGTGCTGCCGCGTGGGGTACGGGCCGCGCACCGCACGATCACCCAGGCGGCGCACGCCCTATGCGACGTGCCGGCAGCCCAACCGGCGATGGCGCGGAGCATCGCGGCCTACCTCGCCGACCCCGACGTCCAGGTCGCCTCGCTGCCGATCGGGATGCTCGAGCGGATCCCGTCGCGGGAGGCCGGCGACCTGGTCCTGGACCTGCTCGAGGCCGGGTTCTCCCTGCGGGACTCCCGGCTGGCGATCTGGGTGGCCGCGCAGAAGCTGCGGCGCGGCGACCTCGACGACGACCAGCGCACCCGCCTCGACCTGATGCTGCTGGGCCGGTGGCGCAGCAACAGCCGGGCGACCGCCGCCAACTACGCCGAGCTCATCTCCGAACTGCCCGACAGCCTGCGCGAGGCCTTCGGCGAGGCCGCACGCCAGGTGGGACGCGGTGAGGTGGCCACCGCCCTCACGACCGGCGAACGCATGCCGGCCTCGATGGCCCGGGACGTCTCCGCGGCCATCTCGGACAAGATCATGCTGCTGTCCTGCGGGTTCTCGGACGAGGGACGCACCGAGGACCGCGAAATGCTTACCCAGCTGTGCCGCGAGGCGATGTTCGACCTGCGCTCGGACCGGCGGCACGTCGCCTCGGTGGTGCTCTCCGCCTCCCCGTTCGCCGGGGCCATCACCAGCTGTGCGCTCGACCTGCTCGACCGCGACGACGTCCCGGACGTGCTGCGCGCCCACGCCGCCCAGCTCGTGCAGTACGCCGCCGGTGAGGAGAACCGGATGCGGTTGCACCACTACCTCGACGACCCGAACGAGGCCGTCACCTTCCCCGCCGTCCACGCACTGGGACACCTGCCCTTCAGCAAGGTCTCCGACCTCGAGCTGCGGCGCGGGATGCCTGCCGAGGACTGCCTGCTCGGGCGGTCCCGGATGTACGCGCTCGGGATGACGGGGTCGCCGGCGCTGGGTGTGCTGGCGAGCGGGCGCGCGGTGCCGCAGTGGCAGGCCGCCGCCGCACGCTGGTGGCTGGCGAGCGGGCCGAGCCTGCAGCGTTGAGGTGGCGTGGGACGCTGGGACGCATGACGACCGGGGTCTGGATCCTCCTCCTCGCGCTGGCTGGCGCTGCGGCGTTCGGCCTGTGGCGCCGCAGCCGTGACGGCCGGTTCCGGGCCGGGGGGTCGACTGCGGAGTCGGCGGAGTCGGGGGCGGGGGCGCCGGAGTCGGGAGCGGGGGCGCCGGAGTCGGGAGCCCAGCCGGGGGATCCTGCGGGGGCGTCGCCCACGGCACCGGGCGGGGCCGAGCCCGTGGTGGCCGCGGCCGAGCTGGGTGCTCCGTTCGGGGAGCGCGCCACCCTGCTGCAGTTCTCCTCCGCCTTCTGCGCACCGTGCCGGGCGACACGACAGGTGCTCGCCGACGTCGCCACCACCGTCCCCGGGGTCGCGCACGTCGAGGTCGACGCCGAGGAGCACCTGGACCTGGTACGCCGGCTCGGCATCCTCCGCACCCCGACCACCCTCGTGCTGGACCCGCAGGGCCACGAGCTCACCCGCGCCGCGGGCGCCCCGTCGCGGGCCGCCGTACTGGAGACGCTGGACCAGCACCTGACCGCACCGCCCGCCGGCGGGGAAGGGACCGACCGTGGCTGAGGTCATCACCGTGCGCTACTGGGCCGCCGCCCGCGCCGCGGCCGGGCAGGAGCTCGACGAGGTGCCCGCGCCCGGGCCGACGACGCTCGACGCCGTCCTCGCCGAGGTCGGCCGCCGGCATGCCGGGTCGTCGAAGTTCGCCGACGTCCTCGGATGCTGCTCCGTGCTCGTCGGCGACCGCCCCGTCGCCGGTCTCGACCCCGCCACCGTCCCCCTTGTCCCCGGCGACCAGGTCGAGCTCCTCCCGCCCTTCGCCGGGGGGTGAGGTGGGGGGCCGTCGACTCGTGTGACGTGACGCGGGTCTCTCGAGGTGGCGGGAGGACCACAGGCGAGACAGCCGGCCGGTATCCTGGGCGCCCGAGCCGGACCACCGCGAGGAGGGGCCGATGAGCAGGCTGCTGCTCCTGACGAGCTCGCTGCAGCCCTCCGCCGAGGTGCTGCCCGCCCTCGTCCTGCTCCCCCACCAGGTCAAGATCCTGCCCGCCGAGGGCAGCGCGCTGCTCGAGGCGCCCGATGTCGACGTCGTCCTGGTCGACGGACGACGCGACCTGGCCCAGGCACGTGACCTCTGCCGCCTCATCCGTACGACGGGCGCCGACGTGCCGCTCCTCATCGTCCTGACCGAGGGTGGCCTCGCCGTCGTCGCGGTCGACTGGGGCATGGACGACGTGGTGCTGGAGTCCTGCGGCCCCGCCGAGCTCGAGGCGCGGCTGCGGATCGCCATCGGTCGGCTCGCCGCCAAGCGCGACCCCGACGACGGCGCCGGCCACGTCATCCGCAGCGGCGAGCTCGTCGTCGACGACGCCACCTACACCGCGAAGCTCGGCAAACGCACGCTCGACCTGACGTTCAAGGAGTTCGAGCTCCTGAAGTTCCTCGCCCAGCACCCCGGCCGGGTCTTCACCCGCCAGCAGCTGCTGCAGGAGGTCTGGGGCTACGACTACTTCGGCGGCACCCGCACCGTCGACGTCCACGTGCGTCGGCTGCGCGCGAAGCTCGGACCGGAGAACGAGGCCCTCATCGGCACGGTCCGCAACGTCGGCTACCGCTTCGTCGCGGCGAGCGTCGACAAGAACGGCGCCACCACGCGGGCCGTCCTCGAGGGCGACGACGAGGACGCACCCGCCGACGAGCAGCCCGCCGACTCCCGCGCGGAGCGCTGACCGCCGCGTGCCCGGACTCGACTCCCGGCTGGCCGAGACCCTCGACGCCATCGCCGCCGCCGCCCGCGAGGACGACGGCACCGACCCGCTTGACGAGGCGACGCGGCTCGCCCTGGCCCACCGCGCCGAGGACGAGCTGACGGTCTGGCTCGCGGGCCCCGACGGCGACGACGCCTTCGCCCTGCTGGTCGACGACGACCTCACCCTGGTCACCCGACCCGCGGCGCGCGGACAGGGCTGGGCGGCGATGCTGCTGGCCGAGGTCACCGCGGTCACCGAGGGCGAAGGCCTCACCGCGTGGTCCCACGGCGACCACCCCGCGGCCGTCCGGCTGGCCGAGGAGTTCGGGTTCACGCGCGCCCGCGACCTGTGGGTGATGCGGCTGCCCGACCTCACCGACCTGCCCCCGCTCGAGGTGCCCGACGGCATCCGCGTGCGCGGGTACGTCGAGTCCGACGCCGCCGAGGTGCTGCGCATCAACGCCGCCGCGTTCGCCGACCATCCCGAGCAGGGCCGGATGGACGCCGACGACCTCGCCCGGCGGATGGCCGAGGACTGGTTCGACCCCGCCGGGCTACTCGTCGCCGAGGACGTCGTGGCGGGCGGATCGGGCGGGTCGGGCGGGTCGGGGGACGCCGCGCGCGGCACCCTGCTGGGGTTCCACTGGACCAAGCTGCCGCGGGGGTCCGCGGCGGGTGCTGGTCGGCGTACGGGCGAGGTGTATGTGGTGGGCATCGACCCTGCCGCCCAGGGCCGCGGACTCGGCCGGCTCCTCACGCTCGCCGGCCTGCACCACCTGCGCGAGCGCGGCGCGACCGACGTCGAGCTGTACGTCGAGGGCGACAACCACGCCGCCCAGCGCACCTACAGCCGCCTCGGGTTCCTCCACGCCGCGGCCGACACGCACGTGCAGTACCGCCGCGGCTGACCCGACCTCGGCCTATCCGCGTACAGGTTCCTGGGGTTTTCGCGGTCGAATCGGGGGCTGAACCTTGAAAGTCACTACACGTGTAGTGACTTTCGGTCCCCCCTACCGGAGGCCGGCGGCGAGGGCGTCGGCGAGGGCGTGGACGGCGGCGCGGGAGTCGCGGCCGTGGAGCAGGTGGACGAAGCCGTGGATGAGGCCGTCGAAGCGCTGCAGGGTGACGGGGACGCCGGCGGCCTTGAGCTGGGCGGCGTACGCCTCGCCCTCGTCCCGCAGCGGGTCGAAGCCGGCGGTGCCGACGAACGCGGGCGCGAGGTTCTCGGGGAGGTCGGCGTAGACGACGGAGATCCGCGGGTCGTCGCGGCGGGCGCAGCCGAGGTAGGCCTGCTCGGCGCTGTCCATGAACGCCTTGGTCAGCAGGAAGCCCTCGCCGAAGAGCTTGCGGCTGCGCGAGGTCGAGGTCCAGTCGGCGACCGGGTAGGCCAGCATCTGGAAGGCCAGCGGGAAGCCCTCGCGCGCGGCCTCGATCGCGGTGACGGCAGCGAGGTAGGCGCCGGCGGAGTCGCCCCCGACGGCGAGCCGGTTGGTGTCGGCGCCGATCAGGTCGGCGTGCCGCAGCACCCAGCGGTACGACGCCATCGCGTCGTCGACGCCGGCCGGGAAGGGATGCTCGGGGGCCAGCCGGTAGTCCACCGAGAGCACCCGGCAGCCCGCCCGCTCGGCGATGACGCGGCACACGGCGTCGTGGCTGTCGAGGTCGCCGCGGACCATGCCGCCGCCGTGGAAGTAGACCAGTAGCGGGTCGCGGGTCCCGGGGACCGGAGCGAGGCTGCCGGGGACCTCGCTGGCCCGCACGAGGATGCGCGGCACGTAGAGGCGCGCGGGCAGCGAGCCGGCGGCGCCGTCGACGGAGAGGTCGCGGACCTGCCCGATCGGGGGTACGCCGGAGACCAGCTGCGACTGCCGCGTCAGGTCGCGACGGGCCCGGGCGTCACCGGCGTTCTCGGTGACCTCGAGGCCCTCCTCGCCGGCGAGCTTCTGCAGGGCGAGCATCAGCTGGATCTCGGGCGACAGGGTGAGCCCGTCGCGCACGACCGGGCGTCCCAGCAGCCGGCGCTGCACCTGCGGCGGCAGGCCCATCAGGCGGCGGAAGACCGCCCCCTTCACGGCGTCCGAGGCGGCCGCGGCGCGGCGTACCACCCGGTTCTCGGCGAGACGGGGAGCGGTCGAGGTCATTGTTCTCCTGGGGCCGGCCGAGATCACGTGCTCGTGCTGTCCACCCGAGCGTGCCACAGTGCGCCCACGTGCACTGACGGGTCTCCCGAGCCGGTCCTCGAGCGGTCTGACCTCCCAGGCCCTACGGTGCTGCACATGCAGCCCTCCCCTCGCGCCGTGCAGGCCGTGCGCGATGCGGTGCGCGCCGCCCTGGTCGTCGAGGCCGGCGGCGAGTCCACCTGGCGACTCGACCCGTCGGTATCCTCGGAGGACTTCCAGGCGGCCGTGCTGCGCCACCGGGTGGTGGAGGTGCTCGCGGACAACGCGGAGGGTTTGCACCTGACCGCGCCCCTGACCGAGTGGTTGCGGACCCGCCGCCAGCCGTCGTCGCTGCGCGCGATGAGCCTCGTGCGCGAGCTGGGTCGGATCCAGCAGGTCCTCGACGGCGCCGACATCCGCTGGCTGGCGTTCAAGGGGCCGGCGCTGGCGGTGCAGACGACGGGGGACTTCACCGCGCGGGGCATCGGGGACCTGGACGTCCTCGTCGACCCGTCGGACGTCGCCGCGGCGGTGCATGCCCTGGAAGCGCACGGATGGCAGCTCGATGCTCGCTTCTCGCGACCCGGCCCGAGCTGGGGGTGGCGTCGGCTCCTGCACAGCTACTACGAATGCCCCCTCGTCGGGCCCGACAGCCGCATCGACCTGCACTGGCGACTGGCCCCCGGCGCCGGTGTCCTGCCCGAGTTCGGCCACGTCGCCGCGCGTGCCGTGCAGGTCCCGATCGGACCCTTCAGTACGCCGACCCTCGCCCCGGCCGATGCCCTCGCGCACAGCTGCAGCCACGCCGCCAAGGACGACTACCGGTGGCTGCGCAGCCTGGTCGACATCCACCGGTTCGTCAGGGCCGGCGAGCCCCTTCCGGACACCGTGCCCGGTCGGCGGGCCGCCGCCGTCCTGGCGGCGACGATCGGACTTCCCGGCGGCACCGCCCCGCCCGCGCCCCGCGTCGTACGCCGCGCGATGGGCGCCCAGGAGCGACCGTTCCTCCCCCACGCCGCCCGTCTGCCCGGAGCCGGCCTGGTCGACGCCGTACGACGCAGCAGCGTCGGATCTTCCTGGCGAGGCCGGCGGATCGTCCTGCTGAACGTGCTTCTCCCCGCTCCGGGCCCCGAGGTGGACGACGTCCGTGCCGTGACCGCCATCCCCCGGGCGATCCTCCATCGAGGCCGCAAAGCGGTCCGCCGCCTCCAGGACTGGCGTCGACGTGCGTGATCGCCTCGGCGCCTACCTCTCCGCGGCGAGCGACGCCGTCGGTCGCCGGCGCCTGGTGCTGCTCTTCTTCGTCCAGCTCGGCGCCGCCCTGACCGAGGCCGGGACCCTCGTCCTCCTCCTGCCGGTGGTGCAGCTCCTGGTCGGCGCCGAGAGCGTCACGCTGCCTCTCGTCGACCGGTCGGTGCCGCCGGGTGCCGCGGTCGCCCTGCTGGCCAGCTTCGTGGTCGCGCGTGCGCTGATCCAGTGGGTGGCTGCCGTGGTGGCCACCGACCTCCGGCTCCGGACGATGGACCACCTGCGGATCGGAGCGCTGCGCGAGCTCTTCGCCGCCTCGTGGCCCTTCATCTCCGCCCAGCGTCGCAGCCACCTGGTGCAGGGGTTGACCACCGAGGTGATGCGCTCGGGTGCCGCGATCGACCTGCTCATCCGTTCGGCCGTCGCGCTGTTGATCCTCATCGCGACGGCCGGCGCGATGATCGTGATCTCGCCGCTCGCCGGTGGCCTCGCCCTCGCCGCGGTCGCGGTCCTGGCCCTGATCGCCTATCCGACCCTGGCCTCGGCGACCCGGTTGGGACAGTCCCACAGCGAACGGATCGCCGCCTTCGGCGCGCTCATCACAGACTCCCTCCAGTCGATCCGTCTCATCCGGGCCCACGACGCCGCCGACCGCTGGACCGGACTCATCGAGCGCGAGGCGCGGCATGGCCGGGAGGTGCAGCTGCGCTACGTCCGCACCACGGCCGGCGTACGGGCCGGTCTCGGCCTGCTCGCGGTGGGGACGGCGCTCGCCCTGGTGCTCCTGGGCCGCGAGCTCGGGCTGGGCGCCGCCGAGCTCGTGGTGCTGGCGGTGATCGCCACCCGGCTGCTCAGCAGCCTGCAGGCGCTGGTGACCCAGGCCCAGACCTTCAACCACCTCGCTCCCGCGATCGACAAGGTCCGCGACCTCGCCGCGTCGGCGGCCGCCCACCCGGACACGGCCGCGCCCACCCCGGCGGCGCCTGCTCCTCGCGCTGGCTCGCATCCACCGCTCGTGGAGCTGCGCCACGTCGCGGTCGGGTACGGCGACGTACCCGTGCTCGACGACCTGTCGCTGTCCATCGCCCCCGGTGGGCTCACGGTCATCACGGGACCGAGCGGGGTGGGCAAGAGCACCCTGCTCGACGTCCTGCTGGGGCTGCTGCCTCCGGCCGAGGGCGACGTCCTCGTCGACGGCGCACCCCTGCGCGACCTGCCGGCGTGGCGAGCGCGCCTCGGCTACGTCCCGCAGGACACCGTCCTGATCCCCGGCTCGGTCTGGGACAACCTCACCTGGTCGTCCCGCGCACCGGTGACGCTGGAGGCGGCCTGGGCAGCGCTCGAGACCGCCCACCTCGCGGACGTCGTCCGGTCCCTCCCCGACGGGCTCGACACCGACCTCCACGACCTCACCCGCCTGTCCGGCGGCGAGCAGCAGCGCCTCTGCCTCGCCCGGGCCCTGGTCCGAGACCCGGAGCTGCTCGTCCTGGACGAGGCGACCAACGCGCTCGACGAGCGCACCGAGGCCGCGGTGCTGACGCGCCTGCGCGCCCTGCCGATGGCACTGGTGCTCGTGACCCACCGGCCGGTCGGGCTCGACGGCGCCGAGGTGGTCGCGCTAGCCCCTCGAGATCTCGGTGACGGGCACGAAGTCGTCCATGACCTCGCCACCGACGACGACCGAGCCTGAGGCTCCCACCAACCACGCGTGCGACCCCTCGACGGGGTCCGCTTTGTTGAGCCCGACCACCAGGCGCGTGGGCACCCTGCGGAGTCGCAGCATCAGGTGGCCGGCGATCGCCCGGTCCAGGCAGGTCATCGCCACCGGCCCTCGACGATCGCCGCTGCGCAGCGCGATCGCCACCTGACGTTCAGCACCGACGAGTCGGGATGTGGTCACGGACGACACGTCCGGCTCGCGCACCCGACCGAGGACCCGCGTCCACAGGCGCGTCGGGACCCACCGGCGTACGGCCGTGCTCACGAGAAGCAGCACCATCGCCTCCAGCGTGCGGCCGCGAGAGCGCCACCGACTCACCCGACGGTCACCAGGCGGTGCTCCGCCATCGCCTGCACCAGCGCGGTCACGTCGGTGCGGCACTGATCCGGCGAGACGTCGTACTCGGTCACCAGGGCGGCCACCAGGTCGTCGAGCGTCGCCGGCTGCTCGAGCAGGTCCCACACCCGGCGGGCGATCGGGTCGAGGCCGAGGTAGCGCAGGTCCTCGTTGAGCAGCACGTGGGTGTCCTGCACGTCCGCCGACACCACGCCCGAGGTGCGCGTGATGGTCGATTCGCCAGTGATCTTCACGCGGGGATCCTCGCACGTGACGTGCGAGGATCCCCGCGATGACAGAGCACGTGCACTTCCTCGGCACGGACTGGCGGCAGGTGCCGACCACGGACGGGTCGGACCTGCGCGTCCACCACGGCCCTGGCCCGGCCGACACGGCCGCGCTGGCAGGCTGGCTGCGCCGCGGCTGTCCCGGGTTCGCCCCCATCAGCCAGGGGTTCGTGGCCGTGCTCGTCGACCGCGACGGTTCGGTCATCGCCGCGGGGAGCAGCCGACTCGAGCTCGCGCTCCTCTACGCGGTGGTGGACGGGCGGCTCCTCGTGGCCACCCACCCCAGGGACATCGCCTGTGGCCTGCCGGCCAAACCCGCACTGAACCTGCAGAAGCTCGCCGACCTCATGGCGTTGTACGACGACCCGGCCACGACCGTCTTCGAGGGCATCGACCGACTGCCGATCGGCCACCGGCTGACGTGGCACCGCGGCTGGAGCCGGCCCCAGGTGTCGCGGTGGTTCAGGCCCCTCGAGATGGACCCGCTCCGCATCAAGCCTGCTGAGGCGCCTGCCCTGATGCGGGAGACGGTCCACGAGGCGGTCCGGGCATCACTGCCCCGCTCCGGGGACGTCGCCGCGACGCTGTCGGGCGGACTGGACTCGAGCATGGTCGTCGGCACCGCCGCCTCGATCCTCGCGCCGCAGGGTCGGACCGTCCACTGCGTCACCCACCGGCCGCTGCCGGGCACCCCCGATCCGAGACCAGGATGGATCGCCGACGACGGGCCGGACGCCGAGGCGATGTGCCGGGAGGTGGACGGGACCACCTGGACCGGTCTCCGCAACGATGCGCTCGCGACTCCCTTCGAGATCGTGCAGGCCGACTTCGAGCTCTCCTGGAGTCCGTCGCTCAACCCGATGAACGCCGTGTGGATGACTCAGGCCATCGACTTCGCAACCTCGGTCTCCAGCCCCGTCCTCCTCACCGGCGCGACCGGCAACGGCCCCTTCTCGCGCGGTCGCGGCGGGATCCTGCGAGACCTGCCGCTCCGCGACCGGTTCGAGGCCGCTCGACGTCAGGTCCCGGTGCGCGCGCGAGCCGGCGAGCGGCTCGGGAGGGCAGCCCTCGGCGTGGCCAAGGAGAGTGCTCCTCTGTGGGCGCAGCGGCTGCGGCATGCTCACCGCCGCGGCCGCGTAGTGGATCCCCGCTTCCAGGACCTGATGCCGTTCGGTTCGTTGCCGCCCAGCGCTGCCGCCCAGGCGCGGCTCGCAGAGATGGATGCGGGCCTGCCTCCCCGGGAGGCCTGGCTCCAGCTGGTCCTGCGGGACGCCTTCGTCGCCATGGTCGGGCAGTACCGCCGACCCGATGTGTGGTTCAGCGACCCGCTCAGTGATCAGCGCGTGTCGGCCCTCGCCCTGACGCTGCCCGTGGAGGCCTGGTTCGCGGGCGGTCGGGACCGCGGCCTGGCCCGCGAGGCGGCCGAGGGCCTGGTTCCTGACCGGATACGGCTGCGCACGACCCGGGGTGCGCAGTCGGCCGACGCGCCCCAATGGCGACAGGGGCGACGCGACGACTACCGCGCCGAGGTGGAGCGGCTGCGAGCTTCCGCGTCGGCACGCAGCATCGTGGATCTCGACGAAGCCGCCACCTCCTTGGACAAAGGTTTCGACTCCCCGACAGGATCCTGGGAGGTGACCCACGGGCGAGCCCTGGGTCTGGCCGCGTTTGCCCTGTGGTGGGAAAGCAAAATTTCTCCGCGCTGAGGCTGCCCCGTGGTTCACTTCAAGTCCCACGCACCCTCAGGAGCCTCCCATGCAGGTATGGCACACCCCCCAGCTCACCGACCTCGGCAGCGTCGCTGACGCCCAGGCCGGAACCGGCCTGGTCCCCGAAGGCCTCGGCCTCGGTTCCTGAGCCTAGAGCCGCATCGACTCCTCGACAGCGTCTCCCACGCAGGAGACGCTGTCGCTGTCGCGTGGCCTCGTGACACGCCACGCCCCCACTCGGCCCACCGCGGCGGCGGTCCAGCGCAGGTAGTCGGCCCGATGCTCGGGCAACTGGCACACGCCTAAGGTGTCGCTGTGGGCGCCCACCAAGCTGAGCGACCCCAGCGCGTCCAGCCGACTGAGCGACACCTCGCCTTCCCCCTCGTCGGCCTGCAGGTGCACCAGCGCCGCCAACTCCACAGCCCTGTCGCTCGACTCCAGGGCGAACACCCGCTTGCCCGGCCACGGCAAGGGCCGACCCATGGCGAGGTCCGCTCCCAGGAGCCCAGCCGCCCGGTCGGACAGATGGATCGGCCGCGCCAGCGGCACGGCCACTGCCCGGTCGTCGGCCATGTCGACCTCGACCACGTCGTCGCAGCCGAACGTCCAGCCCCGGCGCATCAGCTCGATCGTCGTCGTCGACTTGCCGGCCATCGAGTGGCCCATGATCGCCACGGCACGACCCTCCGGACTGACGACCAGGGTGGCGTGCAGGTTGTAGCGGTGCCGCTGCCACAACAGCGCCCGCGGAGCCGTGGCGTAGGCGAAGAAGTCGTAGAGCAGGCGCGTCTCGGCGTCCGGCGCCTCGATGACGACCCGGTCGCCGTTCTCGACGTACAGCGCGACCGGGCCGTTCTGAAGCCGGAACCGGTAGGCGTCGGCACACAGTCGGTGGGTGACGATGGCAGCGTCCCACGGTGGCGGAACCGGCCCGTCCTCGATCGTCACCCCCAGGACCTCCCGGGTCACGCCTGGGGGCGGCCCCAGGACCGGCTCGGGCACGCCCCGCATCACGCTCACGTCCGAAACCTAGTCGTCGCCGCCCCAGCCGTCACCGCCTGTTCACCGAGCAGTGGAACACTGTCCGTCATGCCGGAAAGCACGCTCACCTCCACCGTCGGTGCCTCCGTCGAGGACGGCCCCACCACGGAGGCCCTCGCGCACCCCTCCGACACCTTCGACGTCGAGCCGCCGTACCTCGCGCACCTCGAGGACGTCGACCTCGACGCCGAGGGGTACACCGACCGGTTCGCCGACCGCGAGCTGTCCTGGCTGCGCTTCAACCAGCGCGTGCTCGAGCTCGCCGAGGACACCCGCCTCCCCCTGCTGGAGCGGGTCCGCTACCTCGCGATCTTCGCCTCGAACCTCGACGAGTTCTTCATGGTGCGCGTGGCCGGCCTCAAGCGCCGGATCGTCGCCGGCGTGGCCGTGCGCGCCGCCTCGGGCCTGCTGCCACGCGAGGTGCTCGAGCTGATCTGGTCCACCACCGGTGAGCTCATGGAGCGGCACGCACGCGTCTTCCGCGACGACATCGTCCCGGCGCTCGCCGAGCAGGACATCGAACTGCTGCGCTGGAAGGACCTCGATGCCGAGGAGCAGAAGGCCTGCAAGAAGCTCTTCAAGGAGCGGGTCTTCCCCGTCCTCACCCCGCTCGCCGTCGACCCGGCCCACCCCTTCCCCTACATCTCCGGCCTCTCCCTGAACCTCGCGGTGCTGGTCCGGAACCCGAAGTCGAAGAAGGAGCACTTCGCGCGGGTGAAGGTGCCGCCGATCTTCACCCGGTTCGTGCCCGTGGGGAACCAGCGGTTCGTGCCGCTCGAGGACGTCATCGGCGCCCACCTCAAGAAGCTCTTCCCCGGTATGGACGTCCTCGGCGCGCACAGCTTCCGCGTCACCCGCAACGAGGACCTCGAGGTCGAGGAGGACGACGCCGAGAACCTCCTCAAGGCCCTCGAGAAGGAGCTCCTCCGGCGGCGCTTCGGCCCGCCGGTGCGCCTGGAGGTCGAGGAGTCGATCGACGACCACGTGCTCGACCTGCTCATGAGCGAGCTCGGCGTCGACGCCTCCGAGGTCGTCCGCCTGCCCGGCCCGCTGGACCTGCGTGGCCTGGGCGACATCGCCGACCTCGACCGCGCGGACCTGAAGTTCCCCGCCTACGTCCCGGTCAGCCACCGCGCCCTGGCCGAGGTCGAGTCGGCCTCGCCCGTCGACGTGTTCGCCGCGCTCCGCCGCCGCGACGTGCTGCTGCACCACCCGTACCAGTCGTTCGCGACCTCGGTGCAGCGCTTCATCGAGCAGGCCGCCGCCGACCCGCAGGTCCTCGCGATCAAGCAGACGCTCTACCGCACCTCGGGCGACTCCCCGATCATCGACGCCCTCGTCGACGCCGCCGAGGCCGGCAAGCAGGTGCTGGTGATCGTGGAGATCAAGGCCCGCTTCGACGAGCAGGCCAACATCCGCTGGGCGCGCAAGCTCGAGCACTCCGGCTGCCACGTCGTCTACGGCCTCGTCGGCCTCAAGACGCACTGCAAGCTGTCGATGGTCGTCCGCGACGAGCCCGACGGCATCCGCCGCTACACCCACATCGGCACCGGCAACTACAACCCGAAGACCGCCCGCCACTACGAGGACTTCGGCCTGCTCACCTGCAACGAGGTCATCGGCGAGGACGTCGCGCACCTGTTCAACAACCTCTCCGGCTGGTCGCGCAACGCCTCCTACGACCGCGTCCTCGTCGCCCCCGGCTCGGTCCGCGACGGGCTCATCCACCGGATCCGCCGCGAGGTCGGCAACCACGCCGAGGGCCGGCCCGCGCGCGTTCGGATCAAGGCCAACTCGGTCGTCGACGAGGCGGTCATCTACGAGCTCTACCTCGCCTCCCGCGCCGGGGTCCCCGTCGACCTCCTCGTCCGCGGCATCTGCGCGCTGCGCCCCGGCGTGCCCGGTCTCTCGGAGACCATCCGGGTCCGGTCGGTCCTGGGCCGCTACCTCGAGCACTCCCGGGTCTTCTGGTTCGAGAACGGCGGCGAGCCCGAGGTGCTCCTCGGCTCCGCGGACCTCATGCACCGCAACCTCGACCGTCGCGTCGAGGTCCTCGTCCCGATGCCGTCCGAGCAGCTCGTGGCCGACGTCGGGGACGTGCTCGACCTCGCCTTCGCCCCCGACGCCGCGGTCTGGGAGCTCGACGCGCACGGCGACTGGCGGCGTACGGGGGGCAAGGACGTGCAGGAGACCCTCATCCAGCAGCACCGCGCCGCCCGCCCCCGCGCCACCCTCCCGACCGAGTAACCCCCGGTTTGGTGCACCTCACGCACCCGGATCGGCGCCGACCGCGTGCGTGGCGTGCCACAACCGGACCACTGGACCTGTGGACGACGTCCACGGGCCCCGATCCCCCGGCACCATCACCCGGATGGACGGCCTCTTCATCCCCCGTTGCCCTTCTCCCCGCGGGCTCGTCACCCCCGTGCCGGTCGACCCGGACGGCTGGGCCGGGCCGACGCGCGGCCAGGCACGGGGTCCGTCCTGGCGGCGCGTGGGTCCGGGCGGCTACGTCCCCAGCACCGTCGTCCGCACGGTCGAGCAGCGGATCCTCGAGGAGTGGCACAACCTGCCCGGCTCGGTCGTGACCGGGTGGGCGGCCTGCCGTCTGTGGGGAGCGGCCTACTGCGACGGCCTCGCTCCCGACGGGTCGGAGCGCCCGGTGCCGCTGTGGGTGCCGAAGGGACGGTCGGTGCGCCCCCGCCCTGGCCGGGTCGTCGTACGCCGGGCGGTCGACGCCGGTCTCGTCCACCGCGGGCGCATCGACGTCCTGGTCCCCGGGGCAGCCGCGGTCGAGGCGGCCGTCGAGGAGGTGCGCCGACGCGGGATCGCCGAGACCGTCGTCCTCCTCGACATGGTCGCCGCCGCCGGGGCCGCGCTGCCGGAGTGGATCAGCCAGGCGCTCGACCGGTCCCCCCTCCACCACCGCTCCTCGGTCCGCGCCGCCCTGGCTCGCTGCTCCGAGCGCAGCTGCTCACCGAACGAGACCCGGATGCGACTGGTCTGGGAGGACCTGTGCGGGCTGCCGGCGCCGTTGGTGAACCAGGAGGTGTTCACTCCCGAGGGCCGCTTCGTCGCTCGGGTGGACCTCCTCGACCCTGCGCTGGGCCTGGTCGGGGAGTACGACGGCGCGGCCCACCGCACCGCCCGACGGCACGCCCGCGACGTCGCGCGCGAGAGCGCCCTGCGGGACCTCGGTCTCGAGGTCGTGCGCGTGGTCGCGGGTGGTCTGACCTCCGCGACCGGCAGGGCGGCCGCAGCCACCCTCATCCGGCGTGGAGCAGCCCGGGCCAGGACGACGGGCCCCGGCAGCTGGCGGCTCACCGGCACGGGACCTCGCTGGCAGAGCGCCTGCGAGGGGCTCCGCGAGCAGCTGGACCCCCGTTGTGGCACATGACGCACGCGGATGGCGCCGCTCGGGGTGCGTGAGGTGCCACAACCCCGGGGCTGGCCCTCAGCAGGTGGCGAAGAGGACCGGACCGCGGGTGATCTCGCTCATCACGGGGTCCCCGACCGGCTCCAGCTCCAGGCGTACGACGGACCCCTCGACGCCGCCGTCGACGGTGAAGCGCTCGGGGAAGGTGCCCACCTTGCCGACCGCGTCGCCCCGGGCCAACTCGAGGCGGGCATCGAAGTCCCGTCGCGCACGGTCGGCGTCCTCGTAGCCCATCAACGCGCCGACGCTGCCGTCGGGGAAGGCCGCGATGAGCGCCGACGAGAGCGGGCCGACGCCGCCGGCCTCCTCGACGAGATTGTCGGCGACCTGCTGGTCGGGCGTGGCCGCCTGGGCCATCGCCAGGTCCTCGCAGACGAAGTCGCCGGGCCAGACCAGCGCGGCCAGCGGCTCGCGGTCGCCGACGACGTCGACCAGGTCGGCGAGGGATCCCTCCAGTGCATTGTCGGCGTCGTCGAGCAGCACGCCGGCCGCCTCGTCGAGCAGGCCCGCCGAGTCGCTGGTGAGCACCCACTCGTCGGTGACCAGCACGTGGAGCAGCAGCGCCGGCAGCGACGGCCCGGCCTGGGCCAGGACGGTCTCGTCGCCGGTCCAGATCTGCTGCGCACCCGCGCCGCCGGAGGGCTCGACGTACCCCAGCTCCGCCAGGGCGTCCTCGATGGGCTCCGCGGAGGCGTCGTCGGGCAGCCGCGTCGCCGTCACCGCGCCCTGGCTCCCCTGCGCGAGCACCTCGCTCTGGGCGTCGAGCGCGGAGAACCCGTAGACCTCCGCCAGGGTCGCCGTCGTGTCCCACAGGCCCGAGGTGCTGACGAGGTCGGCCTCGAAGGCGCGGTCGAGGAACTCGGCGACGTCGCCGGCGTCGGAGTCGGGCCCGATGCCCTCGCCCACCTCGGCGCGGACGCCGGTCCAGTCGATGTAGCTGACCCGCAGCGAGCCCTCGGGAAGGATCGCGAGCGAGCGGGTGAAGCGCGTGTCGGGCCCCCCGACGACGCCGATCGCGCGCAGGCCGGCGACCACGAGGATCGCGACGAGCGCGAGGGCGAGCAGACCGCCCACGGCCGCCAGGCCGAGCACGACCGGTCGGGACCTGGTCATCCGTTCGCCTCCTCTTCCCACCCGCTCTCCCCGGGACGGCCGGGGCCCTGTGACACTAGCCGCATGTCTCCCGCCCCCGGGACGCCCGCCGAGGACCGCCCGGTCGTCGCGGCCGGCGCCGTGGTCTCGACCTCCCGCCAGCGCGTCCTCCTGGTGCACCGCCCGAAGTACGACGACTGGTCGTTCCCCAAGGGCAAGGTCGATCCCGGGGAGCACGTCACCGCGACCGCGGTCCGGGAGGTCGCCGAGGAGACCGGGCTGGACGTGCGCCTCGGGGTGCCGCTGCCCCAGCAGCACTACACGACCGGGGACGGCAGCCTCGCCCGCCCGAAGGTGGTCCACTACTGGGCCGCGCGCGTGGTTGGCTCCGACGACGTGTCGGCGTACCGGCCCAACGCGGAGATCGACCAGGTCGCCTGGGTGCCCTACGCCGAGGCCCTCGACCTGCTCACCTACGAGCACGACCGCGGCCTGCTCGAGCAGTGGCACGGCGTACGCAAGCCGACCCGCACCCTGGTCGTCCTGCGGCACGCCAAGGCCGCACGCAGGCGCGACTGGACCGGCGACGACCGGCTCCGCCCGCTGGAGGACCGCGGCAACCTCGAGTCCGAGGAGCTGGTCCCCGTGCTCGCGGCGTACGGCGTCGCCGCGGTGACGACCTCGCCGAACACCCGCTGCACGTCCACCGTGGCCCCCTTCGCCGCGGCCACCGGGTGCGCCGTCGACATCGACGACGCGCTGAGCGAGGAGGGCGCCACGACCGCCGGGGTCGCCGCCGCGGTCGAGCGGCTGCTCAACCACCCCGCCGAGCACACCCTGCTGTGCAGTCACCGGCCGGTCCTGCCGCGGGTGCTGCGGGTCCTCGAGCAGCCCTACGAGCGGCTGGAGCCCGCCGGGATGCTGGTGGTCCACCACCGCACCACCAGCCACGGCGTACGCCGGGTGGTCGCCGTGGAGCACCACACCCCGCGCCGCTGACCCTGCTCGACGGGCCCGGTGTGGCACCGGTCACCGTCTCGGCGCCCGGAGTGCCCGAGTCGCGGGTACCCGCCCGGCCCTGTTCACCCCCCGTTCACCGACGCCGGCCCGGCGCGTCACCTCGCTTCCTTACGTTCGCAGAAGTCATCCACACCAGTCACAGGAGAACTCGAAGTGAAGCGCACCTCTCGCCGCCGGCTCGCCACTCCCGGCCTGGCCGCCCTGGCACTCACGCTCACCCTGTCCGCCTGCTCCGCCAGCAACGAGGGATCCACCGGCGACAACGCCGCTCCTGAGATCGAGGGGCTCTCCGGGACCGTCAACGGCACGGGCGCCAGCTCGCAGGAGGCCGCGATGGGCGCCTGGCGCGCCGGCTTCCAGTCCGCCAACTCCGGCGTCACGGTCAACTACGACCCGGTCGGCTCCGGCGGCGGCCGCGAGCAGTTCCTCTCCGGCGGCGTGGCCTTCGCCGGCACCGACGCCTACCTCGACGAGGAGGAGGGGGAGGTCACGAAGGCGAGCGAACGCTGCGGCGGCGACGCGATCGAGATCCCGAACTACGTCAGCCCGATCGCGGTCGTCTTCAACATCGACGGCGTCGACGAGCTCCGGCTCGACGCACCGACCCTGGCGGGCATCTTCACCGGCGACATCTCCCGCTGGGACGACCCGGCGATCGCCGGGACCAACCCCGACGCCGACCTCCCGGACGGCAACATCACCGCGGTCCACCGCGCCGACGACTCGGGCACCACCGACAACTTCACCGCCTACCTCGAGGCCGCTGCGCCCGACGTGTGGACCCACGGCGAGGTCGGCGAGTGGCCGATCAACCACGGCGAGGCGGCTCCGCAGAACTCGGGCGTCGTCTCGGCGGTCACCAACGGCTCGAACACCATCGGCTACGCCGACGCCAGCCAGGCCCGCGAGCTCGACATCGCCACCATCAAGGTCGGCGAGGACTTCGTCGACCCCTCGGCGGAGGCGGCTGCCCGCGTCCTCGAGGTCTCGCCGCGGGTCGAGGGCCGGGCCGAGAGCTCGATGGTCTTCGAGCTCGACCGCGCCACCGAGGAGTCCGGTACCTATCCGATCGTGCTGACCTCCTACCTGCTCGCCTGCCCCACCTACGCGGACGAGCAGACCGCCGGGCTGGTCAAGGGCTTCCTGAGCTACATCGTCAGCGACGAGGGCCAGCAGGCCGCAGCCGACGCCGCCGGCTCCGCGCCGCTCTCGGACGCCCTCCAGGGGGAGGCGCAGGGCCTCATCGACACGATCTCGGCAGCCGGCTGAGCCTCGTAGCCGGCACCCGACGGGTCCGCGTCGCCACGCACGCCGTGGCGCCGCGGACCTTCGTCGGTGTCTGGACTAGGTCCCACGGGGCCGAACCAGGCACGATGTTCTCCGCCAGCACAACCCGCAGAGCACCCAACCCCGATCAGCACCTGTACCGCGTACCCGACCAGAGGAGCAGCCCCCGGTGAGCGCACCGACCACGGCCGCCTGGCCCACGCCGCCGAAGAAGAGGCGCATGGGCGACCTGCTGTTCGCAGGGGCCACCCGCACCGCTGCCTCGATCATCCTGGTCGCCCTCGCCGGGGTGGCCATCTTCCTCACCGTCGAGGGCCTGCCCGGCCTCACGGCACCCCCCGAGCGGATGGGTGGCGAGGCCACCTTCCTCGCCTACGTCTGGCCCCTGGTCTTCGGCACCCTGCTGGCGGCCTTCATCGCGCTGCTGATCGCCACGCCGCTGTCCATCGGCGTCGCACTGGTGATCTCGCACTACTCACCACGACGTCTGGCCAAGCCGATCGGCTACCTCGTCGATCTGCTCGCCGCCGTGCCGAGCGTCGTCTACGGCCTGTGGGGCATCGCGTTCGTCGGCCCCGCCCTGGTGCCGGTCTACCGCTGGCTGGAGGAGAACCTCGGCTTCCTGCCGTTCTTCTCCGGCCCCGCCTCCGGAACCGGCCGCACCATCCTCACCGCGGGCATCGTGCTGGCCATCATGGCGCTGCCGATCATCACCGCCATCTGCCGCGAGATCTTCGCCCAGACCCCCACGCTCCACCAGGAGGCGGCGTTGGCACTCGGCGCGACCCGCTTCGAGATGGTGCGGATGGCGGTCATCCCCTACTCGAAGTCCGGCATCGTCTCCGCGGTCATGCTTGGCCTCGGCCGGGCCCTCGGCGAGACGATGGCGGTCGCCCTGGTCCTCTCGGCCACCCGCATCGTCACCTGGGACGTCATCGCCAGCACCTCGCCGAGCACGATCGCGGCCAACATCGTCCTCGGCTTCCCCGAGGCCACCGGCCTGGGCGTCAACGTCCTGATCGCCACCGGCCTGGTGCTGTTCGTCATCACCTTCGCCGTCAACTTCACCGCGCGCCTCATCGTGGCCCGCAGCGAGAAGGGACTGGTCCGATGAGCACCGCAACCGACACCCGGCCCACCGACCGGGCGCTGCTCCCCCTCACCGGGGCGAAGCTGCCGCGCTGGGCCCCCGCGCTGGTCCTCGCGCTCGCCGCGGCTACCGCCGGTCTGCTGGCCCTCACCCTCGGCTGGGGCCCCGTCGGGACCGCCTTCGTCGCGGTGCTGCTCTTCGGACTCGCCCTGCCCGCCTGGTCGCTCGCGGTCGAGAACCGCCGAGCCGCCACCGACCGGTTCGTCACCAGCCTGGTCTGGGGCGCCTTCCTCCTGGCGCTCATCCCGCTGGTCTCGCTGACCTGGACGGTCGTGAGCAACGGCGCCCCGGCGTTCTCCGCGGAGTTCTTCACGTTCTCCATGCGCAACGTGGTCGGCGAGGGCGGCGGCATCTACCACGCCATCATCGGCACCCTCATCATCACCGGCATCGCCGCGCTGATGTCGGTCCCGATCGGCCTGATGACCGCGATCTACCTGGTCGAGTACGGCGCCGGGAAGCGGGTCGCGCGCAGCATCAACTTCCTCGTCGACGTGATGACCGGCATCCCCTCCATCGTCGCCGGGCTCTTCGCCTACGCCCTGTTCCTCATCTTCTTCGGCCCCGGGGTGCGGATGGGCTTCGCCGGGTCGGTCGCGCTCTCGGTGCTGATGGTCCCGGTCGTGGTGCGCTCCTGCGAGGAGATGCTCAAGCTCGTGCCCAACGACCTGCGGGAGGCGTCGTACGCGCTCGGGGTGCCGAAATGGCGCACCATCGTCAAGGTGGTGCTGCCGACCGCGATGGCCGGCATCATCACCGGCGTCATGCTGGCGGTCGCCCGGGTGGCCGGCGAGACCGCGCCGCTGCTGATCATCGCCGGGGCCACGGACTCGGTGAACTTCAACCCGTTCGACGAGCGCATGATGACCCTGCCGGTCTTCGCCTACTACTCCTACACCCAGCCCGGTGTGCCTCCCGGCCCCGGTCTCGAGCGGGCGTGGGGCGCGGCCCTGATTCTCATCATCATCGTGATGGCGCTCAACCTTCTTGGCCGTGCCCTCGGCCACCTGTTCGCCCCCAAGACCGGTCGCTGACCCGACCGAACGAGGAGACCCCCGTCATGGCCAAGAGCATCGATGTCTCGGACCTGGACATCTACTACGGCGACTTCAAGGCCGTCGAGGACGTCACGATGACCATCCCCGCCCGGTCCGTCACCGCCTTCATCGGCCCCTCGGGCTGCGGGAAGTCGACCCTCCTGCGGTCGCTGAACCGCATGCACGAGGTGATCCCCGGCGCACGGGTCGAGGGCAAGGTCGTCATCGGCGGCCAGTCCCTCTACGACGCCGACGTCGACCCGGTGGAGGTACGCCGGCAGGTCGGCATGGTCTTCCAGCGCCCCAACCCGTTCCCGACCATGTCGATCTACGGGAACGTGTTGGCCGGCAACCGGCTCAACTCCCGGCGGATGAAGAGGTCCGAGGCCGACGACATCGTCGAGCGGGCACTCCGGGGCGCCAACCTCTGGACCGAGGTCAAGGACCGGCTGACCAAGCCCGGTGCGGGCCTCTCCGGTGGTCAGCAGCAGCGGCTGTGCATCGCCCGCGCCATCGCGGTCGAGCCCCAGGTCCTGCTCATGGACGAGCCCTGCTCGGCACTCGACCCGATCTCGACCTCGGCGATCGAGGACCTGATCCACGAGCTGAAGTCCGAGTACACGATCGTGATCGTCACCCACAACATGCAGCAGGCCGCCCGGGTCTCCGAGGACACCGCGTTCTTCAACCTCGCCGGCGCCGGTCTGCCCGGTCGCCTGGTGGAGATGGACTCCACGAAGAAGATCTTCTCAGTCCCGGAGGACCCTTCCACGGAGGCCTACATCTCCGGTCGCTTCGGCTGATCCTCAGCAGGGAGCCCGCCGTACGCCGGCCGCACCGGCCGCACGCACGGACACGGAGGTCAGGTGCTCCACCAGCGCGGCGAGGCCCTCGGGGCGGAGCCGGTGCCAGGTGTAGCGGCCGACCTGCTCGGAGGTGACCAGGCCGGCCTCGCGCAGCACGCGGAGGTGGTTGGAGACGTTGGTCTGCCGGGCGCCCGTCCCGTCGACGAGGTGACAGGTGCACAGCTCCTCGTCGGCGAGCATCACGACGATCTGCGCGCGCAGCGGGTCGGCGAGCGCGCGGGCCAGGTCGGCGACGTGCGCCGCCGGCAGGGGACTGCTCGCGATCGAGTCAGTGTTCGCTGATGTCATCATCTGCTGATACGTTAGCAGCACCATGACCACACCGCACCCTCCGCCGCCCCCCGCCGCCCTCGCGGACCCCACCGACCCCGCCGAGGCCCACGTCGTCGAGAGGCTCTCCACCCTCGACCGCTTCCTGCCCGTCTGGATCGGCCTGGCGATGGTCCTCGGACTGCTGGCCGGACGCTACGTCCCCGGCCTCGACGAGGCGCTCGGTGCCGTGGAGGTCGGCTCGATCTCGCTGCCGATCGCGATCGGTCTGCTGCTGATGATGTACCCGGTGCTGGCGAAGGTCCGCTACGACCAGCTCGGCACGGTGACCGGCGACCGCCGGCTGATCGCCCTCTCCCTCGCACTGAACTGGATCCTCGGACCGGCGCTGATGTTCGTCCTCGCCTGGACCTTCCTCGCCGACCTGCCCGAGTTCCGCACCGGCCTGATCATCGTCGGGCTCGCCCGCTGCATCGCGATGGTGATCATCTGGAACGACCTCGCCTGCGGCGACCGCGAGGCCGCGGCCGTCCTGGTCGCGCTGAACTCGGTCTTCCAGGTCGTCGCGTTCGGCTTCCTCGGCTGGTTCTACCTCGACCTGCTCCCCGGCTGGCTCGGCCTCGACAGCACCGGCCTGGAGGTCTCGCCATGGCTGATCGTCGGCAGCGTGCTGGTCTTCCTCGGCATCCCGCTGGCCGCCGGCTACCTCACCCGCCGCGTGGGCGAGGCCCGCCGTGGCCGTGAGTGGTACGAGTCCCGCTTCCTGCCGCGCATCGGCCCCGTCGCGCTCTACGGCCTGCTGTTCACCATCACCCTGCTCTTCGCGCTGCAGGGCGACGCGATCACCTCCCAGCCGCTCGACGTGGCCCGCATCGCGGTGCCCCTGTTCATCTACTTCGTGGTCATGTGGGTCGGGTCGATGCTCATCGCCCGCGCCATCGGCATGGGGTACGCCCGCTCCACCACGCTCGCCTTCACCGCGTCCGGCAACAACTTCGAGCTCGCCATCGCGGTCGCGATCGCGGTCTTCGGCGTCACCAGCGGCGAGGCGCTCGCCGGCGTCGTCGGTCCGCTCATCGAGGTCCCGGTCCTCGTCGGCCTCGTCTACGTCAGCCTCTGGGCCCGCAAGTTCTTCCCCGACACCGCCGAGGCGGCGCGCGTCTCCGCCACCACCATCGAAGGAACCCCACGATGACCGAGACCCCCGACCGTCCCAGCGTCCTGTTCGTCTGTGTCCACAACGCCGGTCGTTCCCAGATGGCAGCGGCCTACCTCGCCCGGCTCTCCGGCGGCGCCGTGGAGGTCCGCTCGGCCGGGTCCGCGCCGAAGGACGAGGTGAACCCCGTCGCCGTCGCGGCGATGGCCGAGGAGGGCATCGACATGGCTGCCGAGCAGCCGAAGCTCCTCACCACGGAGGCCGTGCGCGACTCCGACGTCGTCATCACGATGGGCTGCGGCGACGCCTGCCCGATCTTCCCCGGCAAGCGCTACGAGGACTGGGAGCTCGACGACCCGGCCGGCCAGGGCATCGAGTCCGTCCGGCCGATCCGCGACGACATCAAGGCACGCATCGTCGGCTTGCTGGAGTCCCTCGACGTGCCGGTGCAGCAGCTCGCGTGAGCGGCGCGGCCGACCACCGGCCCGTCGACGTCCTCGTCGTCGGCGGGGGCCAGTCCGCGCTCGCAGTCGGCTGGTACCTGCGCCGCGCCGGGCTCGAGCCCCGCACCGACTTCGTCCTCCTCGACGACGCCGCCGAGCCGGGCGGCGCCTGGCCCCGGATGTGGCCGACGCTGCGCACCTTCTCCCCCACCGCCTACTCCTCGCTGCCCGGCTGGCCGATGCCGCCATGGCGCGAGGACGACGGCAACCCGAGCGCCGCGCACGTGGCTGCCTACCTGGCCGCCTACGAGGACCGCTACGACCTGCCGGTCGAGCGCCCCACCCGCGTCGTCGCCGTACGCCGTCCCGCGCCGGAGACCGGGGAGGACCCGGAGCGGCTGGTGGTCACCTCGACCGGCGACACCTGGGCCGCCCGGCACGTCGTCTCCGCGACCGGCACCTGGGGACGGCCGTTCTGGCCGTCGGTCCCTGGGATGCGGGAGTTCCGCGGCCGCCAGCTGCACGCCGCGGACTACCGCCGCGCCGAGGATCTCGCCGACGGCCACGTGGTCGTCGTCGGCGGCGGGAACTCCGCTGCCCAGATCCTCGCGGAGGTCAGCGAGGTCACCAGCACGACCTGGGTGACGCTCCGCCCGCCGCAGTTCCTGCCCGACGACGTCGACGGCCGGGTGCTCTTCGAGGCCGCGAATGCTCGGGTCCGTGGCGTGGGTGGAGGCGTGGCCAGCCTCGGCGACATCGTCATGGTGCCGAGCGTGAAGGCCGCCCGGGACCGAGGTGCGCTGAAGGCCCGACCGATGGTCGACCGGCTCGTCCCCGAGGGCGTCGCGTGGGGCGAAGAGGTCCAGCCCGCCCGCACCGTCGTGTGGTGCACGGGCTTCCGCCCGGCGCTGCATCACCTCCACCCGCTCGGCGTCCGTGACCACGGCCGGGTCGCGACCGTCCCCGCCGGGCCCGACGGACCCCCCACGACCGCCGCCGACGAACCGCGCCTGCACCTCGTCGGGTACGGCGACTGGACCGGCCCGGGATCGGCGACCCTGATCGGGGTCGGTCACACCGCCCGCGACACGGTCGCCGCGCTGCTGCCCGCGCGCTGAGCGGCGACCAGCGCCACCGCCGCGAGCAGGCAGCAGAGCCCCACCCCTACCCACGGCAGCAGGTAGCCCCCGCTGGCTCCGCGACCGACGCCGGCCGCGGCCGGGCCGAGCACCTTCGCGAGGGTCACCGCGATCCCCATCAGCGCCGAGACGGTGGCGAACGTCGCGACGCCGTGGGCCTCCGCAACCAGGGCCGGCCGGGCCAGGGTGCCGACCCCGAAGCCCAGACCGAAGAGCAGCACGAAGACCACCACCGGGACGGTGCCGCCCGGGTCGGCCACGAGCACGCCGACGCCGACCGCCTGCCCCACGAAGGTCCCGGCCGCGACGAGCGCCATCGGGCGGCGTACCACCAGGACGGTGACCAGCACCCGCCCCGCCACGCTGAGCACGCCCAGCGCGCCGGTGGCCACCGCGGCCCGCGCCGGCGGGTGCCCTGCCTCCACGAGGAACGGGTAGAGGTGCACCGCCGCCACCGCGAGCGCCAGGTAGTTCAGCGCGATCCCGCTCGTCACCCACACGAAGTGCCGGTCCCGTACGACGGCCCGCGCCGTGGCGCGGAGGGTGCCGGCCGGCTCGTGCGCTCCCCTGCGCAGCGGCCCGGGGCGCAGCACCCACGCGTGCGGCACCGCCGTGGCCGCGACGAGCACGGCGAGCCCGGCCAGGGTGTCGCGCCAGCCCCACCGGCCCTCGAGGTAGGCGGCCAGGGCACGAAGATCGTCGAGGCGAAGCCTGCCGCGACCGTCACGAGCAGCAGCGCGGTCATCCGGCGGCGGTCGAACCACTGCACCACCACCGCGAAGGCCGGCTCGTAGAGGACCATCGCCGCCGCGAGCCCGAGCAGTGCGAAGACCGCGTAGAGCTGGGCGACGTCCTGCACCCGTGACCAGGCCAGCACCGCGACGCCACCGAGGAGCGAGCCCAGCGTCATCACCGCACGGCCACCGTGCCGGTCGACCCACCGGCCCACCGGGATCGCGCCCACGCCCATCACCAGCAGGCCCAGCGAGAACGCCCCGGAGACGACCCCCGGCCCGGCGGCCAGGTCGGCCTGCATGGGCAGCAGGACCACCGTGAAGGTGTAGAACAGCACGCCCCAGCAGACGGTCTCCGTCACCGCGAGGGTGCCCACCACACGCCACCCGGCATAGCCGCGCCCCTCGGACCTGGATGTGGCGTAGTCGGCGGGCGCCCGAGCACCCGCCCGGCTCACCGCGCGGCGCCGGTGGCGAAGCCCACCGCGACCGCCCCTTCGGGCAGCGGACGGTGGAAGGGGTCGACCGGCTCCGGAGTGCCGCAGCAGGCCGCGTCGGCCCCTGCACCGGGCGCCGACGGCTCGGCGCCGCGCACCGAGCAGACCCCGGTCTCCGGCAGCTCGAGGGCGACGGCGTCGGCGGCGGCCAGGTCGCCGGCGATCGCGGCGGCCACCGAGCGGACCTGCTCGTTGCCGGTCGCCAGCAGGAAGGTCGGCGCTCGCCCGTAGGACTTCATCCCGACGACGTAGAAGCCGGGCTCCGGGTGCGCCAGGTCGCGGTGCCCGTGCGGCGCGACGGTGCCGCACGAGTGGTGCTCGGGGTCGATGAGCGGGGCGAGCGCGGTCGGCGCCTCCAGGCCCGGGTCGAGGTCCAGCCGGAGCTCGGCGAGCATGGCGAGGTCCGGGCGGAAGCCGGTCGCCGCGGCGATCTGGTGGACCTCGAGGGAGAACGGTCCCTCGCTCGAACGACCGAGGACCGTCACGGTGGCCTCGCCGGGCACGAGCTCCTCGATCCGGGTCTCGGTCAGCAGCCGCACCGCACCCGAGTCCACCAGGCGGCGCAGGTCCGCACCGAGTCGACCACGGGCCGGGAGCTCGTCGGCCTCGCCTCCGCCGTAGAGCCGCGCCGGGTCGGCGCCGCGGATCGCCCAGAGGACCTCGGTCCCGGGCTCCTCCTCGACCAGCCGGCCGAGCGCGAGCAGGGTGGTGGCCGCGGAGTGGCCGAGCCCGGCCACGAGGGTCCGGCGGCCGGCGTACCGCGCGCGGTCTGCGCCCAGAACGTCCGGCAAGGGCCCGACGAGGAATGGCCCGGCGGCGCGCTCGCCGCGGGCCGGGAGGCCCCCGGCCCCGAGGGGGTTGGGCGAGCCCCAGGTGCCGGAGGCGTCCACCACCGCGGCGGCCAGGGCGTCGTGCTCGCGGCCCTCGCGGTCGGCGTACCGCACGAGGAAGGGCTGCGCGGCCCGGCCGGCCGACCGGGTCTTGTCCATCGCCGCACGCGTCACCGCGACCACGCGGGCCCCGGTCCGCACCGCCTCACCGAGGGCGTCGGCCAGGGGCGCGACGTACGCCGCCACGATCTCCGCCCCGGTGGGCGGGACGTCGCCACCCGGCTCGGTCCAGCCCTGTTCGAGGAGCAGCCGACGGGCCGCCTCGTCGACGATCCAACGCCACGGGGTGAAGGTGCGGACGTGCCCCCACTCCGAGACCGCGGCCCCGGCGCTCGCGCCGGCCTCCAGGACCAGCACGTCGCGGCCACGCTCGCGCAGGTGGGCGGCGGCGGCCAGGCCGACCGGTCCGGCTCCGATGACGACGACGGGATGCTGCACGGCGGGCTCCTCGGGACGGGGCGGCCGGTCCTACGGGCTGCCACTGATTCGATGTATGTCGAATCACACCGTACGACCTCTTCGATATTTGTCAAGGACGTGGCAGGATGGCCCGGTGCCCAAGCCGCTGCCCCTCCTCGTCGACGCGTCGCCGGTGTGCTGCCCGCCCCTGACCTCCGACGAGGCCCTCTCCGCGGCTGATGCCGCCGGCGTCGCGGTGCGCCTCAAGGCGCTGGCGGACCCCACCCGGCTGCGGCTGGTGTCGTTCCTGCTGGGCAGCGCCGAGGCGGAGGCCTGCACCTGCGACCTCGCGCCGTACGTCGGGCTCAGCGAGGCGACCGTGAGCCACCACCTCAAGCAGCTGCTCGACGCCGGCCTGGTGACCAAGGAACGGCGCGGGATGAACGTCTACTACCGCGCCCACCGCGAGGCGCTGGGCGCGCTGGCCCGCGTGCTCGACTGCTGCTGAACGGCCCCCACCGGCTCAGCGGATGAAGGTCATCGCGGCGGCCGAGAGGACCTGCAAGAAGCGGAAGTTGCGGTTCGTCCGGCGCGGGCCGAGCACTCACGCCGTGCGGCGTACCCCCAGGGCCTCGTCGATCTCCGCCTGGGTGAGTCCGTCTGCTGAGTTCGCCGCGATGATGAGGTTGGTGGTGATCTCCACCTCGTCGAGCAGCTCGGGGTCCTCGAGAGGCACGTCGAATGCGTCCTCGCTCATGCTCACCCCTGCCTTTCGTGACGTCGTGTGCGTCGTGTCAGCCGTGCGCGGGCGGTCCGTCGCGTCACAGCACTTCGGCGAACGAGCGCGTCCGCACCCGATGCTTCCCATTATCCGCCCGCGTGCAACACGACCGACAACCATGCCGGGTGGTGTTCCCCACCTGGACCGAGCGATCGCGCGGTCGCAGACGCAAGCAGGGCCCCGACCTCGCGGTCGGGGCCCTGCTCGTGGTGCGTCACCTGCCGGGGCAGGTTTCTGATCAGCTGATCAGATGGCGTGCACGTTCTCCGCCTGGGGGCCCTTCGGGCCCTGGGTGACGTCGAACTCGACCTTCTGGTTCTCGTCGAGGGACTTGTAGCCCTGCGACTGGATCGCCGAGTAGTGCAAGAAGACGTCGTCGCCGCCGTCCTCCTGCGCAATGAAGCCGAAGCCCTTCTCGGCGTTGAACCACTTAACGGTGCCCTGAGCCATGTGCTCGTTCTCCTTGTGTTGCGAGCGGGAGGCCGCCACTGCGGCGGCCCCGCACCAGGAGCGGTGAAACGTCGTCCCGCCTCACAAGAGCTGTCGAGCAATCAAGAGAAGAAACGCCGGGGATTCACGCTTTCCGCGGGCGTTGGACCTGCTGGATCGTGCCCCTGGTGCAAGCACAACCCTACCAAGTCCCGGACCGGAGTCCAGCAACCCGGGGGAGAACTTCTCGCGGCGCCCCGACAACCGCTAAGAAAACGGATGTCTCGCCCGATTCGGACACTCGTGCGTCTTCTCCTCCGCGGCACCCTCCTCCTCACCGTGATCGCCCTCCTCGCGGCCATGCTGACCGGCCCCGCCACCGCCTCCGCGATCGAGGACTTCGCCGACCACGACGGCCAGCGCCATTGCGCGAGCACGGCCGGCCCCGGGACGACGTACCTGCTGTCGTGGGTCGTGCGCACCTACGGCGGCCGTCCCGGCGGCACCCTGCGCGACTGCACCTCCGGCGGGGCCTCCGAGCACAAGGACGGGCGCGCCCTCGACTGGACCCTGGACGCCCGCAACGCCGCTGACCGCGCGGCCGCCCACCGGTTCCTGACCGCCCTCGCCGCCCCGGACCGCGCCGGCAACCCCGCTGCACTGGCCCGGCGCATGGGAGTGATGTACGTGATCTGGGACGACCACATCTACGCCGCCTACCGGGGCTTCGCGAAGGCGCCGTACCTGCACGCGGCCTGCCCGCGCCGCAAGGGCTGCTCGCCGACCCTGCGCCACCGCGACCACGTCCACCTCTCCCTCTCCCGTGCCGGCGCCGCCGCGCAGACGTCGTTCTTCCGCGCCCGCGGGGTGCCCCGGGTGCCCGTCCTGCAGCCCGGCACCCGGCTGCTCGACCCCGACGCCACCGCGTCCTGGACCGCCACCGTCACCCCCGGCCGGACCGTGCGCACCCCGTTCCGCCTCGAGCGCGGCCGGACCTACCGGGTGGTCCTCGAGGGCCGCTACCGGTACGGCGCCGGGCAGCGGGTCGCGGACGCGGCGTGCGTCTGGGCACCCCGACGACGCACGTGGGTCCCCGATGCCCAGGGCCTGACGCTGGGGGGCCGCACCCCGGCAGGCCGCGACTGCGCGAACGCCGGAGCGGGACGCCCGGTGCACGAGCTGAGCTGGACCGCGCGGCGTACCGGGCCGGCGGCCCTGCACCTCCCCCGCCGCGGACGAGCGGCCAACGGCGGGGTGCGGGTCCACTTCCTCGCCCCCACGATGCCGCAGGCCGAGGTGACCCGCGCGACCCCGGCGCACGCCCCGGCACCCCGCGCGGCCACCCGTCCCGGTCCCCGCGCCCGGCCCTTGCACAAGGAGCGGCTGACCCTGCCCGCCCGCGCCCGCAAGGGCCGCGTCACCACCCGCTCGCTGCGCGAAGGCGCCCGCTACCGCGTCGTCGTCACCGGCACCGCCCGCAGCGGCAACACCGCCTACGACGGCGGCTGCGTGCGGTACGCCGGGCGCCTGCGTCCCCAGCACTCGCTCGACCTGTCCCGGCCGGGCGCGGACCACTTCGCCCTCCACGTCCAGGGCTCGCCCGTCCCGATGCGGGCCCGTCGGGGCAGCCGGCTCTGCAGCGCCGCCCACGCGTACGTCGGCAGTTTCGTCGCGCCGGTGCGCGGCCGGGCCCGGGTGCAGGTCTGGGACCCCACCGCCCGCGCCGGCGTGACGCGGCGGACGAGCGGTGCGCTGACGGTGCGGGTCGTCCGCCTCGGCCGGACCCGCCCGGGCCGGCTGTCCTGACCTGACCTGACCTGAGTCAGCGTCTGGTCAGCGCAGGAACTCCAGCAGCGACGGCTGCACGACGTGGCCGGTGGCCGCGCGGGCGCTGAGGTACGCCGCCTGCTGGAGCTGGGCGACGACCACCTGCGAGGCGGGCGCGGGGTTCTGACGGCGGCGGGCCGTACCCGAGCAGGCAGGGCCGGCGGGTCGGGCGGCCGTGGCGGTCCCCCGGTCCTCCGACGCCCAGGTCCCGAGCAGCTCATCGTTGATCACGGCCAGCTCGGAGACCTCACGCACGTGGGAGAGGAAGGCGTCGCGGTGATCCAGGAGGATCGTGGGCCAGGGGCCGCTGGCTGCGACGGCGAGGGCGCGCAGGCTGGGATTCGCCGCCAGCCCGAGGTCACTCGCGGCCTCGTCGCTGGTCACTGCCCGCAGCAGCTCGGTCTCCCGCAGGGTCTCCAGGACCTCGTCGACCTCGCGGGCGGCGCGGGGGAGCCAGCGCGTGCGGCCGTCGGCGAGCACCGACCGCTCCTGCTCGAGGCGGTACACCAGGTCGCCAAGCAGCTCACGCTCACACCACAGGACCCCCGACAACCTCTGCACGAGATTCTCTTCGGCCGCGCGCACGGCGGTGTGAGCCCTATCCCCCCGCCGCTTGCGCAAGAACCGGCGAAGATCCTTGGCCCTCCTCCCGGGCGAGCGGACGGTCGGGCGGGGCACGGAGGCGAAAACGGGTGATTTGTCCGCCGCGGGTAGTCCCGGCCTAGTCATTTCGGACTACTCCCCCGCAACCGGTCGTTCGGACACCGGGCGACGAACGGGTCGAGGACGGCCTTACCTCTAGGTATGGCCAAGAACGTCGCCCAAAGTCGTGGACATGACGACCGACACCCTCCCCCTCGCCGCCGTCGACACCACCCCCGACGCGAACGCGAACCGTGACGAGCTGATCACCAGCCACATGGCGCTCGTCGGTCACCTCGTCCGCGAGACGATGGCGCGGGTCCCCGCCCACGTGTCCCGCGACGACCTCAGCTCCGCCGGGCTGGCCGCCCTCGTGCAGGCCGCCCGCTCCTTCGACGACAGCCGGGGCGTCGCCTTCGCCCGGTACGCCTCGACCCGCGTCCGCGGCGCCATCCTCGACGAGCTCCGCGGCATCGACTGGGCCTCCCGCTCGGTCCGCCGGCGGGCCCGCGAGCTCGACGAGGTCCGGTCCCGCCTCGCCGCCGAGCTCGGCCGCGTGCCCTCCAAGAGCGAGGTCGCCGCCGCCCTGGGCATCTCCCCCAACGAGGTCACCGGCAACGACGACGACGTGTCGCGCGCCAGCGTGATGTCCCTCCAGGGCTTCGGCGAGACCCCCGTCGAGGAGCTGCTCCCCACCGGCGACCCCAGCCCCGAGGCGCAGATCGAGCACCGCGAGCGGCTGGGCTACCTCGTCGACGCGGTCGCCGAGCTTCCCGCCCGGCTGCGCTCCGTCGTCGAGGACTACTTCTTCGCCGAGCGCCCGATGGCCGAGATCGCCACCGACCTCGGAGTCTCGGAGTCCCGGGTCTCCCAGATGCGCGCCGAGGCGCTCGTGCTCCTCAAGGACGCGATGAACACCGCGCTCGAGCCCGACCTGGTCAGCGTCTCGACCCGCCCGGAGGGTTGCGCGGCACGCCGCCGCGACGCCTACTTCACCGCGGTCGCGTCGCGCCGGACCATGTCGGCCCGCCTCACCGCGGTGCCGCTGGACCGGATCGCCTGACTCCGTCGCCCCACCCGTACGGTGGGGACGTGCTGAGCCGTGCCACCACCGTCGCCCTGGTCCTCGGCTCCTCGGCCGCCGTGCTCGTCGTCGAGCTCGTCGCGCTGCGCCTCGTGGCGCCGTACTGGGGCCTGACGCTCGAGACCAGCACGACCGTCATCGGGCTAGCCCTGCTGGCGATCGCCGCCGGGTCCTGGGCGGGTGGCCGCGCCGCCGATCTGGGCCCCCCGCACCGCCTCCTGGCACCCCTGCTCGGTGTCTCCGGCGTCGTCGTCGCGGCCACACCCTTCGCCGTCCGGGGTGCCGGCGTCGTCGGTGACCCGCTGGTGTTCCTCCTCGCGGTTACCGCCACGCTCGTGGTGCCCGGCGCGCTGCTCTCGGCCGTCACTCCCGTGGTGACCAAAATGCACCTCGAGGACCTCGCCGGCGCCGGCGGCGTCGTCGGCCGGCTCTCGGGGATCAGCACCCTCGGAGCGATCCTCGGCACCGTCCTCACCGGGTTCGTCCTCGTCACGGCCATCCCCGTCACCGGCATCCTCGTCGGCGTCGGGCTGCTGCTGGTCGCCTCGGCCGTCGCGGTCGGGATGCGCACCCACCGCGCCGCCGTCGTCCCGGGCCTCGCGCTCGTCCTCGCCGCCGGCGGCGCCTCGGTGAGCAGCGCCCTCGGTCCCGTCGACTGCGACCTGGAGACCGAGTACCACTGCGTCGACATCCGCACCGACCCCGAGCGGCCCGAGGGCCGCCTGCTGGTGATGGACGGCGTGCACCACTCCTACGTCGACCTCGGCGACCCGACGTACCTCGACTTCGGCTACGCCCGCGCCCTCGTCGGGGTGCTCGAGTCGCGGTTCCCGGACGGCGAGCCGCTCACCGCCCACCACCTCGGGGGCGGCGCGCTGACGATCCCGCGCTACCTCGCCGCCACCCGGCCCGGCACGACCGGCACCGTCTCCGAGATCGACCCCGGCCTGGTGCGCACCGACGGCGGCCTGCTCGACACCCGCGCGGTGCCGGGCCTGGAGGTGCGCATCGAGGACGGGCGCCGGGGACTGCTCGCGCTGCCCCCCGGCTCGCTCGACCTGGTCGTCGGCGACGCGTTCGGCGGGGTGAGCGTGCCCTGGCACCTGACGACCCGCGAGGCGCTCTCCGCCGTACGACGGGTGCTCGACGAGGACGGCCTCTACGCGGCCAACCTCATCGACCACGGGGTCCTCGACTTCGCGCGGGCGAAGGTGGCGACGATGCGGGCCGTCTTCCCCGTCGTCACCGTGCTGCTCCCCCACGACTTCGACGGCGGCAACGTCGTCGTGGTCGGCAGCACCGAACCGCTGGACGACGTCGGCCTCGACGCGGCGCTCGCGGCGCAGGGCGAGCCCTCGCAGGTGCTCACCGACGACGTCCTCGACGCCTGGGTCGGCGACGCGATGGTGCTGACCGACGACCACGCTCCCGTCGACCAGCTGCTCACGCCGTACCGCCGGGTCTCCTAGGACCTCGGCCTCAGCGCATCACCCCGACCGGGCGGTACCGGTGCCCGGGGAAGACCTTGTCGACGGGGCGGGTGGGGAAGCGGCGGGCGACGACCTCGCCGAGCACGTCGCGGTAGTCGGTGGTGACCGCGAGGTCACCGGCGATCAGCGTGCCGGCGCCGAGGCCCGGCCAGCTGCCGTGGTACTGCCCGCCCTTCACCCCGCCGCCCGCGAGGAGCATGACGTTGCCCCAGCCGTGGTCGAGGCCACGGTTGCCGTTCTCGGCCACGCGGCGGCCGAACTCGCTGATGGTCGCCACCGTCACCCGGGAGCGCAGCGCACCGAGGTCACGGAGGAAGGCGTCGAGCCCCTCGGCGAACGCCCGCACCATCCGCGTCATGTCGCCACCGTTGGGCGTGCCGTAGTCGGCGTGCATGTCCCAGGACCCGAAGTCGATGGACACCACCTCGGTGCCGAGGTCGGCACGGATCAGCTGGGCGGTGTCCTGGAGGGCCATCGCCAGGTCCTTGCCCGGCCACGCGGTCGGGTAGGTGACGCCGTTGCGAGGGGTGTACGACGCCGACGCGACCGCACTGGCCCGCCGCGCGGTGGTCAGGGTGGAGCGGGCGGCCACGCCCAGCGGCCCCGGCACGCCCTTCCACATGGTGCGCAGCTGACGGTTCCGGCGGACCCGGTCCTCGCCGTCCGCCCCCACGAGCCCGATCTCGTCGAGCCGCCCGGCGGCCACGTGCGGGGAGCGGCCGCTGAGGCTCGTGGGGGCGACCCCCGAGCCGAGGTGCACCGCCTCCAGCGGGTCACCGCCGACGTCGAGCCCGACCATCCGGTTGATCCAGCCACGCCGCTCGCTCGAGGTCGGGTCGGCGTCCTCGACCTGCTCCATCGCCGAGAAGTGCGAGCGGTTCGGTGCCGGCATCCCCACCGCGTGCACGGCGGCCAGCTCACCGGCCTCGAAGGCCCAGGCCAGCGGCTGCATCGCCGGGTGCATCCCGAAGAACCCGTCACCGGCCACGAGCGCGGCGGTTGGGACCTTGATGGTGGGCCGCGCGGCGGCGTACCCGGGGTCGCCGTGCGGGACGACCAGCCCGAGGCCGTCGATGCCGCCGCGGAAGCTGATGACGACGAGCACGTTGCCACCGGTCGTCGCGGCGTAGGAGGTCTGGCGCACAGCGTCGCCGAACACCGACGTGACCGCGCCCGCCGCGCCTGCTCCTGCCAGGCCGGCGAGGAAGCGGCGCCGGTCGAGCGTGACGCGGGCGAAGTCGTCGCAGCAGGAGGCGGGCACGCTGGTCGGTCCGGTGGTCATGGGAGTTCCGCTCATCGGGTCATGTGGGTCGGGGAGTCCAGGAGCACGCCGAGCACCCGCACCCGGTCCCAGCGCGCGAGCGCGTGGTCGGGCGTGACGCGGGTGGTGGCCGGGAACCCGGTGGCCTGGACGACCGCCCGCCGCTCGAGGGCCGTCGCGGGCCGTCCGAGGGTCAGCCGCGCCAGCCGGTCGACGTACGCCGGGAGGGGCAGGCCGCGGCGCGGGATCCGCCGGGCGGGCAGCCAGTACCGCTGCGGGCGGTGCTGCACGTCCGCTCGGGGGTACCACCCGCCGGCGAGGTTCCAGTGCATCCGGTACGACCCCATCACCCGGGTGACCGACGACCAGGCCTGCGCGGTCTGCGGCGGTCCGTCGGGACGGGGCCAGTCGAAGAGGCGCATCCCGGGCTGCACCCAGGTCAGGCAGTTTGCGAACGACTCCCGCGACCGGGGCGCGCGGGCCCGGACGTCGAGGGCACGGACGGTGGCGACGAGGTCCTGGTCGGGGGTGCGCACCTTCCGTCCGGCCGCGCGGCGGAACTCGCGCGAGGCGAACAGCACCTTCAGCGTCGCGGTCATGTCCGTCCCCGAGGCACGGAACGTCTTGGCGAGACGGTCCACCAGCGCCGCGCTGGGGTTGTCGGAGACGAAGCGCAGCGCGAGCTTGCGGGCGATCGTCCGCGCGGTCGCCGGGTGGTGGGCGAGGTAGCGCAGGTACGCCGCCGCGACCGCCTGTCCGTCGGCGGCGGCGTTGTCGTGGCGGAACCCGAGGACCTGCACCGGGCCGGTCGCGTGCCGCTCGGGGTCGTAGCGCGGGGTCCAGGTCCACCAGGCGTCCATGGTGTAGCCCGACAGGATCCGGGCCGAGTCGACGACCATCTCCTCGGTGTAGCCCGCGGACCGTCCGACGGTGTGCAGCTCGAGCAGCTCGCGCCCGTGGTTCTCGTTGGGTCGCTGGCGGGTCGAGGTCCACGTGTCGAGGTGCAGGACCATCGCCGGGTGCAGCGTCGCAGCAGCCAGCAGGGTGTCGAAGCGGCCGAGGGCGTGGCGGCGCAGCAGGTCGTCGTACTGGCTGCGGAAGAGCCAGGCGGAGTCGTGGCCCCCCGGCACGTGCAGGTGGTCGGACCAGAAGTCCACCATCGTCTCGAGCAGCTGGCGCCGGCTGTACATCCGGCGCATCAGGGACTGGTTGGCGAGGTCGACGGCGTAGCGCCATCCGTCCTTGCTGCCGTCCTGGTGCCGCTGCCAGCGGCGCTGCGGGGAGTCGGCGAGGTCCGGGAACCACGGACCGGCGACCGCGCGGGCGCGCGCCGGCTCCTTGAGCGTGCCCGGACGCAGCTGACGCGCCAGCCAGGCCTTGCCGCCACCGGCGCGGCGGAGGTCGGCGTACGTCGCGCGGGACCAGCCCCAGCCGACCCGGTTCATCAGGTGCCGCTCGTACGCCGACGGCACGGGGACTACGGGAAGAGGCATGGCAGGCTCCGTGGCGCGCGTTCCGGGAGCCCTGCCGGTCAAGGTCTCCGTCACCCGCATTGATCGGCGGGACCGTCCGATTCGCCAGCAAAACGGACTATTCCCGCCAGGCGGCGGCCAGGGTCGCTAGCGTGGGAGCACGGGACGAGAGATCCCGCAGGAGGACGAGCCGTGACCAGGCGAGCAGCGACGCCCGACGAACCGGGCTCGGGCGACGAGCACGACGAGGACGCGACCGCGTTCCTCGACGACTGGCTTGCCCGCGCCTCGACGCGCGGCGACGAACCACGCCCGGTCGAGCGCCCCGCGCCCCGGCCCGCTCCGGAGCAGGACCCGCCGGTCGCGGTGGCGGAGGTCGCCGCACCAGCCGCCCCCCCGGCAGACCAGCAACCGGCCGACCCCCAGGAGCGCCGTCGCGAGCAGGTCGGCACTCAGGGCTCCTTCGACTTCGGGGCGTTCTACTCCTCGCTGGACACCGGAGCGGGTGCGCCACCGGACGACACTCCCGGGGACGCGCCGACGGGTGACATCGCGGAGAGCGAGACAACAGCGGACGTGCCCGTGACCCAGCCGCCTCCCGCCGGTGCGCACGCAGCCCGGAGCCGGGGGCTCTTCCGCCGCCGCGAGCGGGGCCGCCGTACGCCCGAGCCGGAGCCGGGGCCGGAGCCCGCAACTGACGACTCGCGACCGCCCGACCCCCCTCCGACACGTCCCGACCCGTCAGTTCCGGAGGCTCCGACGTCGGGGCCGGTCCTGGATGACCTGCCGCCCGTGCCACCGCCGGACTACGACTCCTTCTACGAGCGCCTCCTCACCACGGAGACGGGCGAGCCGACGCCGGAGCCCGAGCCGGAGCCGGTCGCGGTCCCACCCGAGCCGGTCGCCGTGGACCCCGAGCCGGAACCGGAGCCGGAGCCGGAGCCGGAGCCGGAGCCGGAGCCGGTCGCCCTCGTTCCCGAGCCCGAGCCGGTCGCCGTGGAGCCCGAGCCGGTCGCCCTGGTTCCCGATCCCGAGCCCGAGCCCGAGCGCGAACGCTGGGCCAGCGACGCCTTCACCGACCCCACCCCCTCCGCGGCACCCCCCGACGAGCCCGAGCCGGAACCCGAGCCCGAGCCCGCACCGACAGCGCAGCCGGTCCGCCACCTGGGCAGCACCCTGATCACACCGGCGCCGTCAGCCACCCCTCCTCCCCCGCCGGCTGTGCCACAGGTCGTCGAGTTCCCCCGGCCCCGCGCACCACGCATCGTGCTCACCGTGCTGCTCGTGGTCACCGGTGTCGCGGCAGGCCTCGCGATCTGGCAGGCGGCGCAGTCGGAGGCCCGGTACGACATCGGGATCGCCGGCGCGCTCACGGCGCTCGCGCTGGTGTTCTGGTGGGGGCTCACGACCTCGCCCATGCAGCAGGTCGCGGTCCGCGGGGGGATCCTCGAGATCGAGGATCGCGAGAGCCGCTACACCTTCGACCTGCGGAATCCCGCCACCCGGGTCGACGTCGAGGGCGACCCTGGCTCCCGGGGCTGGAAGGTCACGATCCACCGGCACCGCCTCGCGCCGTACGTCATCACCCGGCGGACGGTCGACCCGACGCGCTTCAACGAGGTGCTGGAGCACTACCGCGCGATGGCACGCAAAGCCGAGGAGCAGCGGCGCGCCCGCTGAGCTCAGCGGCCCGTTCTGCAAGGAAGCCGAAGGGTTGGGTCCGGTGCGGCACAACCTCTCGTCAATCGGGGCGGTGGGCGGTCGTGTTGACCCCAGACTGACGAGGTCAGGTCCGCCGCACCCCTGGAGACCGCCGTGCTCACTCGTCCCGCCCGCTCCGCCACGCTGCTCGCGGCCACGGCCACCTCGCTGCTCCTCGCCCTGCTGCCTGCGACCACCGCGACGGCCGACACCGACGGGGTCTGCGACGCGCTCGACTCAGGGAAGATCGACACGAAGGGCGACCCCCAGTCGGTGGCGGTCAGCGCCCCGGATGGTCGGACGATCACCGGGTACTGCGTGAAGGCCGGCAGCACCAACGCGGGCGACGGTCCGGTGTACGTCGACCTGGCCACCGAGGTGACCACGCTCGTCGTGCGGCATCCGTCCGGCAAGGCCGTCTCCCACTACTCCGTGCGGTACGACGTCCCGCCGGGCACCGACCCGCCGCCGGTGGTCCCCCCGCCGCCGCCGGGACCCCCCTTCGACTGGGACTGGCCCTACCCGCCTCCCGTCTGTGACGCACTGATCGTCACCTACCCGACCAACCTGCCGCAGGGGCAGGCCAACGACGTCAACGTCCGGTTCCGCACCCCGGCGGGCCAATTCACCCTGAACTTCCACAACAACGACGGCTTCTGGTCCGGCACCACCTCCTTCCCCTTCACCCAGCACCCGGACTGGCCAGCCGGCCTCACGTCGTACGCCGTGGAGTGGGTCCAGGTCGGCGGCACGAACTACCACTGGGAGGGCCGGGTGCGCTGCCTCGCGAGCAGCGGTTCGGCCATCACCCGCGCGGTGACCGGCATCGCCGGCTGGCGCGGCGGGGTGACCCGGATCCGACGGGGCACCGCACCCCGCGCGTCGGTCGTCACCGTCGACCAGCCCGGCCTCGCACCCGTGGTGCTGCAGCGCCGCGCCCCGCGCCGCTGGGTCCGGGTCAAGCAGCTGCGTCCCAACGCCGCTGGCACGGTCCGCGTGGTCCTCCCGCGTCAACGCAAGCGCGGAAGGAAGGTCTTCCGGGTACAGGTGGCCGGCACCGAGTCGGTCACCGGCGCGACCAGCAAGCGGTTCGTGGTCCGGGTGCGCTGACGGCGTCGGGGACACCTCGGTTCGGCTGCACCCCGGCTCGCTATCGTGACCGCATGCCTGCCAGCTCCTCAGCCATGTCACGCCGCGTGACGTTCGTCGCGACCGCCGTCCTCGTCGGGCTGCTCGCCCTCGTCGGGTGCGGCGGTGACGAGGACGACGCGTCGGGCCACAACGATGCCGACGTCGCCTTCGCCCAGGAGATGATCCCGCACCACGCCCAGGCCGTGCAGATGGTCCGGATGACCCAGGACAAGGTGCTCGACCCCAAGGTCGCGGAGCTCGCCGAGGGGATGGCCGCCGCCCAGGAGGACGAAATCGCGCAGATGGCGGAGTGGCTCGAGGAGTGGGGCGAGGACGTGCCGGACTCCACGATGCAGGACATGGGTCACCACGCCGACCCGCACGCCGAGAACATGCCCGGGATGATGACCGAGGAGCAGATGGGCGAGCTCGCGGTCGCGACCGGTCCCGGGTTCCAGACGATGTGGCTGGAGATGATGATCGAGCACCACGAGGGCGCGATCGAGAGCGCTCGCACCCAGCAGGAGGAGGGCCGCTACGGCCCCGCGGTGGAGCTGGCCCAGGAGATCGAGCGCTCCCAGACCGAGGAGATCGCCCAGATGGAGGAGCTCCTCCAGCAGTCCTGACCCCCGTCGTACGCCGGCCCGGAGCCGGGCCCGCTCAGCCCTTGAACCGCCCCGCGAAGGCGCGCAGCGGCAGGTCGGCGCTGGTGACGATGCCCGGCGGTGCGGCGACCACGGCGCGGATGCTGTGCAGGGCGGGCATGCCGGTGACGGTCATGCCGATCGAGGCGAAGTCCTCGGGGTTCGAGAGGTCGACGCCAGGGGCCGGGAAGATCATGTGCTTGTTGTAGATCTGGGGATCACCCTTGACCTGGGTGATGTAGCAGCCCTTGATGTCCCAGCTCGGGTCGGTGTGCGGCGTCATCTGCCACTCCAGGTGGGTCTCCACGCGCGAGACCCCGTCGACCATGCCCTGGTACTTGATGTAGCTGCCGCCCAGCGACCCCTTCGACAGCTGGTACCAGCCCAGGTCGACGTCCTTGGTGCAGGCGCCCAGCTCGTAGGAGAACACCACCTCGTCGAGCTCGAGGCCGAAGGCGTCGGCCTTGAGGTAGACCGAGTCGGCGAAGACCGCGGTGTACTTGTGCAGCATCTCCGCCAGGCCCGGGTGGTCGACGGGGAGGCCGTAGCCGACCTCGCGCCAGGTGCCGGCGGAGTGGTGGCAGGAGACGTCAACGGACTCGATGGTGGTGACGTTCTCGATGTCGGCGACGTCGGCGGTGCACACGATGCCCAGGATCTGGTTCACGCCCGGGTTCATCCCCGTGCCGTAGAACGTCGAGCCCCCGCGCTCGCACGCATCCTGCAGCACCTCGCTGACCCGGCGGCCCGAGTGGTGCGGGTGGTTCGTGTCGCGGTGGAAACCGGTGATCCAGTCGGCCGTGGTCACGATGTCGATGCCGGCCTCGAGGACCTGCACGTAGAGGTCCTCGTCGGGGAAGACGCCGTGGAAGGTCAGCACGTCCGGCTGCGCGGCGAGGATCTCCTCGACCGTCCCGGTGGCGGTGACCCCGACCGGCTCCAGTCCCGCCAGCTCGCCGATGTCGCGGCCGATCTTCTCCGGGGAGTAGCAGTGCACCCCGACCAGCTCGAGGTCCGGGTGGGGACCGAGACGCTTGATCATCTCCGAACCGACGTTGCCGGTGGCGACCTGGAAGACGCGGATCGGACGCTCGCTCGTGGTGGTCATGCGGTGCTCCTGGCGGTGTTGGCTGGGTCGGCGGGCGCCGGGGTTCCGGCGGTGGTCGGGTAGAACTGCTGGGCCCAGGCACGCAGCGCGGTGAACCCGGGGTACTCCCCGCGCGACAACGCAGCGGGGCTGGCGTACTTCTGGTGCGACCAGATCGCGATGTCGGCCTCGAACTGCTCGATGACCCCACGGGCGTGGCGGTCGGCGGACTCGGAGTGGTCGCGCTCGTCGCCGGGGCGGCGGCCGATCCAGACGCTGAACCGGACGTCGCAGGTCGCGTCGTCGACGGGGGTGACGGCCGAGGCGGTGCGGTTGTCGATCATTCCCCAGCTCTTCGTCACCGCCAGGCCCAGACCGCAGTTGATCGCGTTCACGCCGCTGCGGACGTCGTCGATGCTCGCGCCCGCATCGCCCTGGTCGAAGGTGATCGTGAAGTCGACGTGGGCCACCGGTCCGTCAAAGTCCTGCCGGGTGAACTCCGGGACGATCGGGACCTGGTGGACGTAGGTGAAGTGCGCGAAGTCGACGCCGTTCTCCATGACGTATTGCGGGTGGAGCTCGAGCCCCGGCTCGTGCAGGCGCGCGTGCTCGCACAGCGAGAAGTAGTCGCCCGGCCCGGCACCGTCGTCGAAGGCGGTGAAGACGTCGGGCACGTCGAAGGTCGGCGGGCGCCGGTCGACGTCGTGCCACACGTAGATCGCCTCGTTGCGCTCCACCACCGGCATCGTGTTGATCCGGCGGCCGAGGTTGGGCTGGTCCTCGTAGGGGATGCAGACGTTGCGACCCTTGGCGTTCCACTCCCAGCCGTGGAACGGGCAGCGGATGCGGTCCTCGACCACCGTGCCGCCGTACCCGAGGTGGGCTCCGAGATGCTCGCAGTAGGCGTCCATCACCGTGACCGCTCCGGAGGTCGCCCGCCAGGCCACGAGGTCGCGCCCGAAATAGCGCATCCGGTGCACCTCGCCGATGCCGACCTCGTGGGACCACGCGACCTGGAACCACCCTGTGGGGTCCATGGGCAGCGTCGGCTTCATCGCACCTCGCAAGCTAGAATCTGAATTCTGCGAAACAGAACCATGGTTCTGCACACCCGTCAAGAGGTACGCCGCCCGAGGAGGTCGCCTTGCCCGTCGCCGCCGAGCGCCACACCCTGCATCGCGAGCTGGTCCTCGCCGCGGCCGAGCGTGAGCTCGCCCGGGTCGGGTTCGCGGGCACGAAGATGACCGCCATCGCCCAGGCGGCCGACGTGTCGCTGGCGACCGTCTACAAGGCCTTCGCCGGCAAGGACGACATCTGGGACGCGCTGCACGCGCAGCGGATGGCCGCCCTCGTCGCCGAGGTCGATGAGCAGGTGGGCGGCTCCGATGCGGGCTCCCCGCTCGAACGGCTGCTGGCCGGCATCGCTGCCGTCGCCGGGTTCCTGACCGCGCACGACGCCTACCTCGAGCTCAACCTGCGGGCGAGCTCGGGATGGCTGACCACGGCGGGGAGCACCGGCGTACAGCGCACCGTCTGGGCCGCCGGGCTCGACCGGATCTCCGCCGGCGTCGAGGCGGCGCGAGCCTCCGGCGAGCTGGCCGACCTCCCCACCCGCGTCGCCACCGGCCTGGTCGTCTCCGCGCTCCAGGTCTGGCTCGCCGACTGGGTCGAGGCGGGCCGCGACCGTGACGCCGACGCCGTAGTCGCGGACCTCGTCGCGCACCTGCGACTGGTCCTCCGCCGACTCCCCGACGAGAGCGAGTCGGCCGAGTGGCACGGAGGCAGCCGCAGCCAGGAGTAGTAGTACTCCGAGGCTCGAAGCCGGGGCGATTTCTCGCTTCGTTGACGACGACGCCGTTCACTTCGCTCAAGGCTCGGGGGCGCTCCTTCCCCCGAGCCGCCCATGAGTCGCGTCGCACTCGCGGCGGCTTCCAGGAGCGGCACCCCGGCGGTCCGCTGAGAGGGCGGGGTCGAGATGCGGCGCACAGTGGCAGTCCTGTTCACGGCGATGATGCTGGTGCTGGTGACCGCCTCACCCGGCACGGCCGGAACGTTCCAGACAGTCGCGAAGTGGAAGAACTGCGAGACCACCAAGGCCGGCATCACCATCAGAGGCACCTTCGCCGGCCCCGCCGCTCTCTACGGACCGGGCCGCTTCAAGGTCAAGAAGGCGATCCGCTGGGACGTCTACAAGGGCGACGGCAAGTGGCGGGTCCGCGACAACGTGAAGACGTCGACCGAGTGGATGAAGATCAGGAACCCCAACTACGACCTGGTGACCTCGATCGGCGACCGGACCACCTGGGGCAACATCTATCGGAAGAACTGGCGAGCACACGTCACGCTCACGCTCATCAAGTACCGGCGAGGCCCCGCCAACAAGAAGGTCGACAAGATCGACATCTACCCACAGAAGGGCTCGTTCAAGGAGAAGGGCTCCTGCTCGGGCGACATGACGGCGATCTCGGGGTGACTCGACACTGGGCGTGGCTGACGTTGACATCGAACCCGCCCCGCGTGCTTAGTACACACCCTCGGCGACGCCTACGCGCCCCGCCGGCTGGCGTTCGCCACCCGGCAGGGCCACGCCCTGGCCGAGCTGATCGTCACCGCCTGACGAGCCTCAGCTCGGGTCCGCCTCCTCGAGTGCTGCGGCCACCCGACGGTGCGCCTCCCAGATCTCCTCCGGGAGCCGGTCGAACTGCTCGAGGTGCTCCTCGCGGAAGCCCATCTCCTGCTTCCAGCGCTCCACGTCGATCGTGAGGATCTTCGCGAGGTCCTCGGGCTTGGTATTCATCCCCGTGAGGACGAGCTCGTCCTCGGTGGGGATGATGCCCACGGGCGTCTGACGGCCCTCGACCTCGCCGTTCTTAAGCTGGAGCAGCCACAGCAGGGGGCGCAGGTTGTCGCGGTAGCCGTGCCAGAGGAAGTGGCCGTCCTCGGGGTCGCGCTGGAACCAGTTCACGTGGGCGAAGATCGGCTGCTCCTTCGCGGCGCCCACGATCTTCAGGTAATGCGCGGCGTAGTCGCCCTCGCCGTACGCCATGAAGGGCCGGTTCGACATCGGGTCGTAGCGCAGCTGGCCCTCGACGCCCTCGGCTGCGGCGGTCGCCTCGGCACCCAGGGTGAGGCCGTCGTAGACGCCCTCCGCGAGGTCGGTGATCGCCCGGATCAGGGGCTCGCGGTCGCGGGTGCGGCCACCGAAGATGATCGCGTCAATCGGCACACCGGTCGGCGCGTTGTAGTCGGGCGCGATGTTCGGGACGTTGTCGAGGGTGGTGGTGAACCGGCTGTTGGGGTGCGCCCACGGGCTGTCGTCTCGAGCGGAGCGATCCGAGACCGGCGCGCCCGTCCAGTCCAGCCAGCCGTCGACGTCGGCCGGCGGCTCGGGCGTCTTGCCCTCCCACCAGACGTCCTCGGTCTTCGGGTTGTAGGCAACGTTGGTGAAGATCGTCCCGGTGCCCTCCCCGAGGGAGCGCAGCGCGATCGGATTGGTGCCCTCGTTGGTGTCCTTGGCGACCCCGAAGACGCCGTACTCCGGGTTCATCCCGTAGAGCCGGCCGTCCTCCTCGTTCACCCACAGCCACGCGATGTCATCGCCGTAGAACGAGACGTGGTAGCGGTCGCCGAGGGCGTCGGGGGCCAGCATCATCGCGAGGTTGGTCTTGCCCGAGGCGCTCGGGAAGCCTCCGCAGATGTGGTAGGTCCGGTCGGTCTCCTTGTCGTGGATCCCGATGAGCATGTACTGCTCGGCGAGGAACTTCTTCGACGCCCAGCCGTCGTAGGCACCCTGACGCAGGCCGTGCGCAATTTTGCCGAGCAGCGCGTTGCCGCCGTACGACGAGCCGTAGTGGAGGATCGTGCGCTCGTCGGCGACGGTGACGAAGTAGCGCTGGTCCTCGGGCGTTCCCTGACCGAGGTTCTCCAGGTCACCGCTGACGTGCACGGCGCGCACGAAGGTGCCCTCGCCCTCAAGCTCGTTCACGAGGTCGACGCCCACGCGGGCCATCCGGATCATGTGCAGGACGACGGTGCGGACGTCGGTCAGCTGCACCCCGACGGCCCAGGGCGAGAGGGCGTTGCCCGGGGGCGACATCAGGTAGGGGATGACGTACATGGTCTTGCCGGCGGACGCGCCACGCATGCGGTCCTCCAGCAGCGGCCGCATCTCCGAGGCCGGCCGCCAGTTGTTGTAGACGCCCTTGTCCTTGGGGTCGTGGGTAGCCACGATCGTGCGCTCCTCCGAGCGCGCGGTGTCCTTGAAGTAGCTGCGGGAGTAGTAGCGGCCCTCGCCGGCCGGCTGGAGCTCCCCGGCGTCCAGCGCCTCCTGCACGAGTCGGGCGTCGTCCTCGGCGCTGACCACCTCGATGCGTTCGGCGCCGGTCAGGTCCGCCCAGTAGCGCACGTACTCACGGACTTCCGAGTGCGTCAGGCCCGCTGCATCGAGAGCGGCGTCTACATCTGTCACTGAGTGAACCTTTCCAGAGGGAGGACCGCCTTGCGGCCCTCGTCGGTACGGCGAGGGAAGCACGAGGGGCTAGGTGCCCCGGCGAGCCTCGTCACGACGTATTGTGCGCGCATCGGAGCGCAGGGTCCGCAGCAGCCCCTGCTGCTCCACCAGCACGCTGGTGAGGATAGAGCGGGCCACGGCCAGCAGGTCCGCGATCTGCGGACTGACCAGCGCATAGTGCACCGTCGAGCCCTCCTTGCGCGTCGCCACCAGACCGGCCCGTCGCAGGACGGCCAGCTGTTGGGAGAGGTTGGAGGCCTCGACCTCGATCTCCTGCAAGAGCTCGCCCACGGAGTGCTCACGCTCGCTCAGCAGCTCGAGGACCCTGATGCGCGTCGGGTGGCTCAGCGTCTTGAAGAACTCCGCCTTCATCTGGTGCAGCGGCGTGGTCATCTCGCGCCTCTCGTCTCCCCGGCCATCGTCAGTCATCCCTGACCGTCGCGGCATGACCAAAACGCTGTCACGTTAGCACTTGCAGAGATGTGCAACTACTGTAGTCGTGAGTCGCAGTGTGGCCACGCCCTGCCGACACCGTAGGAGGCGCCCGATGACTGACGCACCGTCCCCCGAGGACCTCGGCGTGGACCAGAAGGTTCCCTGGTACGTCTACGACCGGAACCAGGACCTGCTGCACATCGCCCCGACCCTGACCGAGGCCGAGGCGTGGGCGATCGCGCACTGGGGCGTCGTGGAGGTTGCCGACCGCGAGGAGGTCGCCGACCACGACTACTGGTACCTCCTCTTCGCGGCGCCGCAGGAAGAGGCGGGCTACACCAGCCGGGACTTCCAGGCTCGCATCATCCGCCGCGACCGGGTCATCGCGCTGCGCCGGGACCCGGACGCGGCACCGCGCCACCCCTGACCGGAAGCAGTGCTCCGAGCACGAGCAGCTCAGCTGCGACGCAGCCGGAGCAGCCCGACCATGGCGATGAGGCCGACACCCAGGGTGAGCCCGGAGGCCGGGAGGCTGACGCTGGTGAGCTCGGCGGTGTCGTCGGTGGCTGTGATGCCCCCCAGCCCTTCGACGACCCCGGCGTCGATCAGCTCGGCGTCGGTCAGCAGCGACGTCGGCGCCAGCGGGGCGACCTCGCGGTCGATGCCGGTGCCGTCGTAGTGGTAGACGTCGAAACCGCGGACCATGTCGTTGCCATAACCGTAGAAGGAGCCGTCGGACTCGATCTTGTTGGTCTTGAAGGCCCACGTGTCCGCGTCAGGCATGACGTAGGAGCCAACCTCGGTCATGCCCACACCGTCGCCGAAGGCCACGGCGACCGGGCTGGCCGCCACGTCGGCGAGGCCGGAGATGTCGAGCACCCGCACGCCCTGGCCGTACCACGCGATCGTGAGCATCTCCTGCTCCGGGTAGATCCGCAGCACGTGAGAGGTGCAGCGGGACTCGGGGGCGTTGACATGGTCGATGAACCACGCGCCGACCTTGACCGGGTCGAGCGCGTTGTCACCGGTGACGTCGTAGACGTGCAGCCCGCCGCCGGGGCAGGTGTAGGTGCTGGTCGCGCCCGCCAGTTCGTCGGTGACCACGATCAGCTCGCGTTCGCTGCCGTCCTCGCGGGTCATCGTGACCGGGTCGGCCTGGTGGGAGACGTTGATGCTCGGGTCGACGATCTGCGAGAGGATCGACGGCTTCGCGGGGTCGCTGGTGTCGAGCACCAGCGTCTGCGAGATCGCCGCCGAGTACGCCCGGTCCCCGGACTCGTCGAAGGTGACGTCGTGCGACTCCGAGCCCAGCGACGTGGGCATCACCGGCAGGGCCAATGTGTGCGCCTTGACGGGCGACCGGACGTCGGAGACATCCCAGACCTCGATGGTCGGGGAGGTGCTCGTCGCGAGGTCGGAGTTGGAGTTGTAGAGGTAGTCGCCGCTCGGGTGGATCGTCATGTTGTGCGACCCGCGGGGGATCGGCAGGAACGACACGGTCCGCGGCTTGCGGGGGTTGGAGATGTCGACGATGACCGTGCCGAGGGCCCTGGCCGGGTCGATGCCCTGGGCCGCGAACTGCTCGGCGAGGTCTCGCCCGCACTGCGAGGTCGAGGCCTTCACCCCGCCCGAGTCGAAGGCGCTGTCAGCCGTGTAGGCGGCGTACGCACGGCCCTTCTTCTCCCACACCTGGACGTCGCCCTGGTAGAGCGGGCAGTCGTAGTGGGCGGTCTGGCGCGGCTGGGCGGGGTCGGTGATGTCGATGATCCGCAGGCCCTTGCGGAGGGTTCCGGCGAGGGCGTACTCCTTCTTGCCGGCGGTGAGGAACTCGACGTCCGAGCCCTCCTGGTTCACCGGGTCGAGGGTGCCGTCACCGTTGGTGTCGCGGGCTGCCTCGTACTGCAGGTTGGCGATGAACGACATGTTCTCCGCCTCACCCTTCGTGGCCACGCTCAGGGCCCGGAGGTTGGTGGGGCTCTTGTCCTCCCCCTCGTGCGCCAGGGCAGGGGCAGCCGTCATGGACAGGGCGATCGCGGCGAACACGGCGCCGGCTCGCAGGGCGGTGGAGGGCATGCGGATCTCCTCGGTGGGGTGAGGGGTGAGGTGGTCAGGACCGACGGCGCTGCAACCTGTGCAGACCCATGGCGACGAGGAGGCCGAGGACAACGACCCCTCCCGATGCCTGCAGGTTCACGCTGGTGACTTGGTCGAGCACTCCGCCCTCGCTGGGGGACGTGCGGGACTTGGGCAGGTCGACCTGGTAGACGTCCAGCCCGCGCACGAGGTCGACGCTGTAGGCGATGTTGCTGCGCTTGCCGGTGGCGATCCCCTTCTTGTTGTAGACCGGGACCCAGTAGGTGTCCCACACCTCCGAGACGCCCCAGATGGCGTGGCCGAAGGAGGTCAGGTTCTCGGGGTCGCGGACGTCGATGAACTGGGTGCCGCCTCCGTAGAAGGCCACGGCCGCGATGCCGGACTGGTGGTAGTCGAACCAGTGCGACGAGCAGAAGGCGCCGACCGGCAGCGGGTAGGTGCCGAGGTCGGCGAGCTCCACCTTGTCCAGCGGCACGATCGTGCCCTCGCCGGCGTCACCACCAGGCAGGGACTGCACGTGCCAGGCCTGGAACGAGCCGGCGGTCGCGCAGTTGACGTCCTCGTAGTCCTCCTCGGTCACGAGCAGGACGTTGCCGTTCTCAAGCGACGGCTCGACACCGGCCACGAAGCTCTCCGCGTTGGGCCAGAACGAGTTGTGGTGGATGAAGTCGTTGTAGCCGTTGGCCGACCCGTCCGGGTTCTTGCCCCGCCCCGCCTCGCCGCTGGTGGCGAGCACCTTCGGCTCACGCGGGTCGGTGACGTCGAGGATCTTGGTGCCGGTCCGACCGGTGTGGATGCCGTACCCAGCCGCGAAGTTCCACTTGTGGCCGCCCGTGGCGTTGGAGAACGGCTGCACGCCGTCCGCGAGCGGGTCGCCGTCGAGCTCCTGCGGAGCGTCGAGGTCGCGCAGGTCGACGATCGAATAGCCGTTGTTCCCCCCGGACGAGTAGGCGTAGTCGCAGGCGGTCTCGAGGATGCACGCGACCGTGTGGTCGCCGGTGGTGGTCTCGAGGCGGGACCGGATGTGCGGCTTGGTGGGGTCGGTGACGTCGACGACGATCAGCTCGTCCTTCAGCGTCGAGCCGGCCGAGCCCTCGGGGTCGGAGCTGGAGTAGTCGTAGAGGTTGTTGCCGACCAGCACGAAGCGCTCGACGCCGTCCTTGGTGCGGCGCTCGCCACAGTTCATCGCCTCGTTCTCGAAGACGATGTTGTCCAGGACGCCGACCAGCTGCGGGTTCGCGGGGTCCGAGGCGTCGAAGACACTGATCGTGTCGAGGCCGGAGAGGTAGAAGTAGGGGGCACTCTTGGAGAAGCAGCCGGAGATCCCCAGGGCATCGGGGGAGTTGGTCAGGTGCTTCACGTTGTCGCTCATCAGCCCGACTGCCGACGTGGTCACCCCGGGGAGGGACGCGATGCGGGCCGGGTCGAGGCGGGGGTCGGGCTCGGAGCCGTCGTGGGCGGCGGCCGGAGCGGCGAGACCCAGGGCGAGGAGCGGGGCCAGGATCGCGATGGCTCGGGCCAGGAGCGCCATGAAGTCGTCCTTAGGTCGGTCGGGCCTGTTGCCGGGGCGGGCGGTGGTCCGGTGGCGTTTGAGGTCACAACGACCGAGTACGCCGACGGTCACGCCTGCCCCGCGGGGCCCGGAGGACGCGTCGATCGCACGAAAGCAGGAGCAACCCCTCGTCCATCGATATGTCGCAGATCACGTTTTGTGCGCATGGCCCCCCTCACGGGGGGTATGGGGCTCCTGAGGGAGACATTTACACAGCCGGGGTTCGGGCCCGTGGAGAGGGAGATATGAGCGCCACTGCAAAGATCGCCGTGGGCGTCGCGAGCGGATACCTGCTCGGACGCACCAAGAAGCTGAAGTTCGCCATCACTGTCGGCAGCATGCTGGCCGGTCAGAGGATCGCCACGAACCCGGCCGCCCTGCTCGCGCAGGGATCGAAGCTGGCCGACCAGAACCCCGAGCTCAAGAAGCTCAAGGAAGACGTCGCCGGGCGTCTGGTCGAAGCGGCGAAGGCCGCCGCCATCGCCCAGGCGACGTATCGCATGGAGGCGATCAGCCAGTCGCTGCGCGAGGGCAGCGAGCAGGGTGAGGACGAGGACCAGGACGACGAGGCCGAGTCCGAGGAGCCGGAGCAGCCCGAGGACGAGTACGAGGAGCCTGAGGACGAGGCTGAGGAAGAGCCCGAGGGCGAGGAAGAGGCTGAGGGCGAGGGCGAGGAGGAGGCCGACGAGGAGTCGGAGGAGCCCGAGGCTGAGGCTGAGGAGGAGGCTGAGGCTGAGGAGGAGCCGGAGCCGCCCAAGCGCCGCCCGCGCAAGAGCGCCGCCTCGAAGAAGTCGTCGCCGGCCAAGAAGTCTGCAGCCAAGAAGGCGCCGGCCAAGAAGTCGCCCGCCAAGAAGACTTCCTCTTCCAGCAAGTCGACAGCGAAGAAGTCGAGCGGCTCGTCGTCCTCGCGGAAGTCCGCGGCCAGCAAGTCGACGGCGCAGAAAGCACCGGCGAAGAAGTCGTCGTCGCGCACCGCGAAGAAGTCCGCCTCGAAGTCGGGCAGGTGATCTGACGTGGTGAACAGCGACGACCAGCCCATCGACAAGCTCAAGGACGTCTCGCAGGACCTGATGAAGGCCGTCGGGGACCGGGCGATGTCCACCATCTCCGACAGCCTCGGCGGGCTTACCGACAAGCTCGAGGGCATCGCCGACGGGGTCCCCGGAGGCAAGGCGCTCAAGGAGGGCGGCAAGGCCGCCGCCGACGGCGAGTCACCGATCAAGGGCGCCCTCAAGGGCGCCGCGTCCAGCGTCAAGGACAAGGTCACCGGTGGAGGCGGTGGCGGCGGCGGTGGTGGTGGCAAAGCGCCCAAGTCGACGAACATCATCGAGTCGATCGACGTCGGCGTGCCTGTGTCGATCGCCTACAACCAGTGGACCGAGTTCGGCGCCTTCCCGTCGTTCATGAAGAAGGTCGAGAGCGTCGAGGCTGAAGACGAGACCAAGCTCACCTTCAAGGCGAAGATCTTCCTCAGCCACCGCACCTGGGAAGCGACGATCATCGAGCAGGTCCCCGATGAGCGGATCGTGTGGAAGTCCAAGGGCGAGAAGGGCCACGTCGACGGCGCGGTGACCTTCCACGAGATCGGGCCGAGGCTGACCCGGATCCTCGTTGTCCTCGAGTACTACCCCCAAGGCCTGTTCGAGAAGACCGGGAACATCTGGGAGGCGCAGGGGCGACGTGCCCGCGCCGAGCTCCGCCACTTCCGCCGCCACGTCATGACCCGCACCGCCCTCGAGCCCGACGAGGTCGAGGGCTGGCGCGGAGTCATCGAGGACAGCGAGGTCGTGAAGTCTCACGAGGACGTGGTCGACGAGGAGGAGCAGGAGCAGCAGGACGCCGAGGGCGAGGAGAACGAAGAGGAGTCCGAGCCCGAGGACGAGTACGAGGAGTCGGAGGAGCCCGAGGAGGGCGAGGAGGCCGAGGAGCCCGAGGAGGGCGAGGAGGCCGACGACGAGTACGAGGAGGAAGAGGAAGAGGAAGAGCCCGAAGGCGAGGAGGAGCCCGAGGACGACGCCGAGGACGAGGACGAGGAGGAGCCCGAGGACGACGCCG
>JAUYLL010000021.1 GCA_030698375.1 Nocardioides sp.
CTCCGACAGCTCGGACCTGTGGAACCTCACGCTGCAGCACTCGCCGATCGGCATGGCCCTCGTCGGCCCCGACGGGCGCCTGCTCCGGGTCAACCCGGCGATGGCCGACATGCTGGGCTACCCGGTCGAGGAGCTCACGAAGCTCGGCTTCCAGGAGATCACCCACCCCGACGACCTCGCGGCCGACCTCGCGCTGGTGGGCGAGGCGCTGGGCGGCGAGATCGACTCCTACCGGCTCCGCAAGCGCTACCTCCACTCAGAGGGATACGTGGTCTGGGGTGATCTGTCTGCGGCCCTGGTGCGTGATCAGGACGGACAGCCACTTCACTTCATCTCGCAGATCCTCGACGTCACCGAGCACCAGGAGCATGCCGAGCGGCTGAAGGCGGCCCACGCCGAGGTCGAGCGCGAGCGGCAGGCGTTGCAGGCGGTGTTCGACACCGTGGGTGTCGGGTTGCTGCTGATCGGCAAGGACGGCCGCTACGAGCGGATGAACCGACGCCACGCGGAGACAATGCGGCTGCCCTTCCCCGACGGACATGCCGGCGAGGCCGGCCAGCTCGGGCACGTCTACCACCTGGACGGCAGGACCCGGCTCACCCGGGAGGAGATGCCGTCCTACCGGGCTGCACAGGGGGAGGAGTTCGACGACTACGCCTACTGGGTGGGCGACGACCCGCTGACCCGAACGGCCTTCTCGACGTCGGCGCGCCAGGTGCGCAGTGCGGTGGGGAGGAGGCTGGGCGCGGCACTCGCCTACCAGGAGATCACCGAGCTCATGCGGGCGATGCAGGTCAAGGACGAGTTCATCGCGTCGGTGTCCCACGAGCTGCGTACCCCGCTCACGTCGGTCATCGGCTACCTCGAGATCCTCGGCGCCCGCGGCGACCTGCCCCTTGAGGTGTCGAAGCAGCTGCTCGTCGTGCAGCGCAACGCGGTCCGCTTGCAGTCACTGGTGTCCGACCTTCTCCACGTGGGGCAGGCCGGCGAAGGGAGCCTTCAGGTGCAGGCCGAGCTCGTGGACCTCGCGTCGTTGGCCCACCAGGCCGCCGAGGCCGCCCGACCGATGGCGTCCGGGGCCGGGGTGGCGCTGACGGTCGAGGCTCCCGAGCGCCTAGACGCCCTGGTGGACGAGCAGCGCATCCGGCAGGTGCTGGACAACCTGCTCTCGAACGGGGTCAAGTACAGCGAGCAGGGCGGATCCGTCACCGTCGTGCTCCGGCAGGACTCTGACGCGGTTCGGCTGGAGGTCCGCGACACCGGCATCGGCATCGCGGCGGGCGACCTCGACCACGTCTTCGACCGCTTCTACCGAGGCGACCACGCTGTCGAGAGACACATCCCCGGCACCGGGCTCGGGCTCAACATCGTCAGCTCGATCGTTTCGGCGCACGGCGGTGAGCTGTCGCTGCAGAGCGAGGTCGGGCACGGCAGCACCTTCACCGTGACGCTGCCGCGCCCGAGCGCGTGACCTTCCTCAGCGACGCTTCCCTGCGAGCTCGACGAAGCCGCCGGTGCGCTGGGTCCCGGTCTGCCAGCCGAGCCGGTAGGTGAGATCCATGCCTTCGATGCGTACCACCCCGGGACGGCCGATCGCCACCTCCATGACGACCTGCTCCATCGGGACGGCGTCGAGGTCCACCTCGACCCCTTCGGCGGGGACGAGCGAGAGGCAGTAGTCGTCGATGTCGTCGCCCATCGCGCTGCCGATGGCGCCGATGCCCTCGGACCCGTCGACCGTGCAGACGTAGAAGTCGATGGTCGCGTCGGCGGAGTCGGACACCACGTTGGCCCGGACCTTCTCGACGGTCATCGAGCCGTGCGCGTCGTCTTCGGGGTAGGTCATTCCGACATACAGCGGCACGCCCGGACGGGCGCGGTCGTGAGTGCTCCCCCACCCTCCGGCCTCCGGGAACGCGGTGGGGTGGCGCCATGTCCAGCCGAGCAGCGCGAGGCCAGCGACAAGGGCCAGCCCGAGCAGCCAGGCCAATGCGCGCCGGGGCGGCGTCGGCAGGACGGACATGGCGTGAGAGTAGTCCGCCTCACGTGTCGAGACCCAGTGGGTGCGCGCTCAGGCAAGCACCCGTGCCGGGTGCTCCAAGAGGTCCACGAACGCTCCCAGCCACTGGGCTGCGACAACGCCGTCAACGGGGCGATGGTCGACCGACAGGGTGACCTTGAGAGTCTTGCCGACGACGAGCACGCCGTCCTCCACGACCGGCTCGTCCCGCACGGCCCCGACGGCGAGGATCGCAGCGTGGGGCGGGTTGATGATGGCCGCGAACTCCTCGACGCCGTACATGCCGAGGTTGGTGACGCTGATGGTGCCGCCCTCGAGCTCCTCCTGCTTCAGCTTGCCGTCGCGGGCCCGGGCGGCGAGGTCCTGGACCCGCGCGGCGAGGGCCGTGACGGTCAGGCCCGGGACGTCGCGGACCACGGGTGTGACCAGGCCACGCTCGGTCGCCACGGCAACGGCGACGTCGACCGAGTGGGGACGGCGGACGGCGTCCTCGGCCCACGTCGCGTTCATCTCCGGCACGCGAGCGTGAGCGCCGCCGACGGCCTTGACGACCAGGTCGTTGAGCGAGACCCGGGTGTCGCTGCCCTCGTTGACCTCGGCGCGGAGGGTGACAAGTCGGTCGACCCGGACCGTGGCGCGGAGGTAGAAGTGCGGCGCTTCGCGCTTGCTCTGCTGCAGCCGCGCTGCCATGGCTTTCCGGAGGCGGGTGTGCGGGATCTCGTCGTGGGAGGTGCCGACGCTCGGTGGTGGAGGTGCGGAGGCACGAGCCGCGATGACGGCCTCGACGTCACGGCGCAGGACCCGGTTGCGGGGGCCGGTGCCGGGGATGTCCTCGATGGCCAGGCCGGCGCCCTTGGCGATCTTGCGCGCCAGCGGGCTGGAGAAGACGCGGACGCCCGGCGCGGGTGGTTTCGAGGCTCGCTCCGCTCGCACCTCAACCACCGTCGGGTCGGCGGCTCGCGCCTCAACCACCGTCGGGTCGGCGGCTCGCGCCTCAACCACCGTCGGGTCGGCGGCTCGCGTCTCCGCCGGCGCCTCGACCGGCGGGGATGTCGCCGGGGCCTCCTCGGCGACGGGCGCGCCGGAGCCGGGGTCCTGGTCGAGGCCGAGCTGCGTCAGCAGGGAGGCCAGGTCGGTGACCTGCTCACCCACCGCGGCGAGGACCGCGATCGGGGCGCCGACGTCGACCAGCTTTCCGCCGGGGACGAGCAGCTTCAGCAGGGTGCCGTCGGCGTCGGCCTCGATGTCGACCAGGGCCTTCTCGGTCTCGACCGTGGCCAGGGCGTCGCTGGCGGCGAAGGTGGCTCCCTCGGGGAGGAGCCACTCGGTGAGGACTGCCTCGGTCGCGGCGGCCGCGACCTCGGGCATGCGGAGGACGGTCGCCATGTCAGTACCCCGCGATCTCGGCGAGGGCGGCGGAGACCTCGTCCTTCTGGGCGATCGCCGCGCGCTCGAGCACCTTGCTGATGCTCGGCGACGCCTCGGCGCCGGTGACCCGCCACACGGGTGCGTCCAGCAGGTCGAAGAACCGGCGGGTGATCTCGTCGGCGAGCCAGCCGCCGTACGACGTCCCGACCGCGCCCTGTTCGGCGATCAGGACCTGGTTGGTCTTGGTGACCGACGCCTCGATGGTGTCCCAGTCGATACTGGCGCGGTCCAGCCACCGCAGGTCGATCACCTCCGCGTCGACAGCATCCTGGGCGTCCTGCTCGGCCACGGCCTCCAGCACGTACGGCGTCATGCCGAGGTAGCTGAGGACCGTGAGGTCCGACCCTTCGCGACGTACCGATGCCTTGCCGACGGGAAGGCAGTAGTCGTAGTCGTCGACGGGGCCGAGACCGGTCGAGGTGTAGAGGTCGACGTGCTCGAGCACGACGACCGGGTCCTGGCAGCGCAGGGCGGCGTTCATCAGACCCACGTAGTCGTAGGGCGTTGAGGGTGCCACGATCCGCCAGCCGGGTGCCGTGGCGAAGACTCCCGCCGGGTCCATCGAGTGCTGCGAGCCGTAGCCGGTGCCCATCGCGACCTTGCTGCGCAGCACCAGGGGCACCGCGCCCTCGCCGCCGTACATGTGCCGTGCCTTGCCGATCTGGTTGAAGAGCTGGTCGGCCGCGACCCACATGAAGTCGGCGTACATGAACTCCACGACCGGCGTGTAGCGCCCGTCGAGGGCAATGCCTCCGGCCAGGCCGGCGAAGGCGTTCTCACTGATCGGGGTGCCGAGGATCCGGCCCGGGAAGCGGTCGGGCAGACCGCGGGTCGCGCCGTTGGTGCCGCCGTTGAGCCGGTGGACGTCCTCGCCCATGACGACCACGCCCTCGTCGGTCTCCATCCGGCGCGCCATCACGCCGGCGACGGCGTCGATGAACTTCATCTCCTGGACGGGTACGGCGTGCCCGTGCGGGTCGACGACCGGGGCGTCGTCGAACTCGGACAGGTCGCCGCGCACCCCGACGTCCACCCACGCCGGGTCGGGCCACTCGTCGGGGCGGATCCGGCGCTGCCCGGGCTTGCCGCCGGGCAGCGGCTTGAGCACGACCGAGCCGACCTCCTCCATCACGGCCTTGGCGCGCGTGACCGCCTCCGCGGTCTCGTCTGCGCTCATGATCCCGCGGCGCTCGAGGTGGCCGGCGACCTGCGTGAGCGGGTCGCGGGCGCGCCAGGCGCGCTCCTCCTCCTTGTCGCGGTAGCCGAAGGCACTGCCCGCGAAGCCGCCGTTCTGGTGGAAGAAGCGGTAGGTGTCGGCCTCGACCACGGTGGGCCCGCCGCCACGTCGCATGTGCTCGACAGCCTCGGTCATCGCAAGGTGCACCGCGAGCGGGTCCATGCCGTCGACCTTCCAGCTGGCCAGGTTGAAGCCCAGCCCGCGCGCGGACAGCCGCGGCTCGGCCGTGGCCTCGCGGACGTTGGTCGACACGGCGTACTGGTTGTTCTCGATGAAGAAGCAGACCGGCAGCGCCCAGGCGCCGGCCAGGTTCATGGTCTCCAGGGTCGAGCCGATGTTGACCGCCCCGTCGCCGAAGTAGGTCACCGACACGGCGTCGCTGCCTGACTGCCGGTGGGACCAGGCGAAGCCCGCCGCCTGCGGGACGCCGCCGCCGACGATGGCGTTGGTGCCCATCGCGCCGGCCTCCTTCCACTGCAGGTGCATCGACCCGCCCCGGCCGTGCGTCCAGCCACGGTCCAGGCCGCAGATCTCGGCAAGAGTCTTGAGGAGCACGTCGCGTACGTCGCCGCTCGGCGCGGCGAGCGGGTCGAGCCCCTTGGGCTCGACGTGGTGCAGGGCCTTGGCCAGGAACTGGTGGTGTCCTCGGTGCGAGCCGTTGACCGCGTCGTCGCTGGTGAGCGCGAGCACGGAGCCGACGGCGCCGCCCTCCTGGCCGATGCTCGAGTGGGCGGGGCCGTGGATC
>JAUYLL010000023.1 GCA_030698375.1 Nocardioides sp.
GTGGACGTAGAGGACGCCGGTGCCGCGGCGGGTGTCGACCTGCTCGCCGGTCGCGGCGGAGTCGAGGACCTCGGCGGCGAGGTGCGGGTCCGCGAGCAGGCCGAGGGCGCGGGCGCGCCAGTGCCGATGCGTCATCGCCAGGTCCGGGTCGTGCGGTGCTTCCACCATGGCGTTGCTCTCCAGCACATCGGCGAGCCGGTCGAGCGTGGCGTCCAGCGCTTCGGCGTCCGGGGTGTCCAGGCGGGCGTGGAGGTCGGTCCAGCGTTCGGGGAGGCCGGTCCAGCGTTCGGGGAGGCCGGTGAGGCGTGCGCGGTCCAGGTGCACGCCGCGCTTGTCGGCGCGGACTGCTTCGCGGCGCGCTGCTTCCTGGGCGTCGAGCTGGGCGACCGCGGCGGTGACGGCGTCGGTCGCGGTCGGGGTGTGGATCGCTCGCTTCGTGGTGGCCAGGTCCTTGTCCACGAGCGCGACCACCTCCGGCGCTTCTGGGAGCGTGGTCGCTGCGACCTGCCGGGCCCGCCACGCCTCGACCTCACCAGCAGTCACCCGCGCCCACAGCACCGGCAGCCGGTCGCGCAGCTCCAGTGCGTGCGCGATCAGGACGGTGGCAGCCTCGGCGGTCGTGCCGAGTGCGTGACCCAGCTCCAGCGGCGCGTACTCCGAGACCAACGCCGACCCCTCGCCCGCGACATGGATCTGTCGTATCTGCTCGGTGTGCTGTCCGCGGGCCCCGGCAGGATCACGGTGCAGGCCGGCGTACCGGGCAGCGATCACCAGCTGGTTCGCCTCCAGCAGCCGCGCCAGCCCCTTCTGCCCGCCCGCGACATCGAGCAGATCGTCCGCGGCGAGCGAGGTCAGCTGACGAGTGTCGAGCACGAGCGACTCCGCCAGGTCCCCCGACCCGTCGTCGTACCCCATCTCGGGGTCGCTCTCGAACTCGTCCATGCTTGATTATCGCACAGGCGTTCGAATCGCATCAGAGGTTGTGCACAGGGGTCCTGCCCCGCACCCCTGTGGGCACCACCGTCAGCCGGACAGTCCGCGACGCCAGACCACGACCGACGCCGCCCCCTCCGTACGCCGGAGCACCGGCAGGTTGCCCGAGCGCTGCGCGGGCCCGGGGCGTGGCGCGCTCAGCGCCTGCGCCAGGGCCAGGCGGGCCACGACCAGCTCGTCCTCGAGCTCGGCGGCGCGGTGCTGCAGGGCGGTCACCTGGTTCTCCAGCTGGAGGATCCGCTTGACCCCCTCGAGCCCGATGCCGGACGCGGTGAGCTCGGCGACCTGGCGCAGCTGCTCGATGTCACGCCAGGAGTAGCGCCGTCCCCCGCCCCCGGTCCGACCGGGGCTGACCAGGCCGATCCGGTCGTAGGCGCGCAGGGTCTGCGGATGCAACCCGGTCAGCTCGGCCGCGACGCTGATGACGTAGACGGGAACCTCGGGTCCCGGGGTGCCCAGCCCCCCGGGGGTGGATGGACGCCGCGGCATCACGCACCACCGAGCAGGTTGCTGCGCAGGTCGCTCCCGGCCGTGGTCTCGCGGTAGGTCTCGAGGGCGGTACGGGCCTCGGCGCTGAGCGTGGCCGGCACGTGCACCTCGACGGTCACCAGCAGGTCGCCCGTGCGCGGGGTGCCCTGGGCGTCCTTGCCGGGCAGACCCCGGCCCCGTACCCGGAAGGTGCGACCGTTTGGGGTGCCGGGCGGCACCCGGACGGTGACCGGTGCCCCACCAAGGGTCGGGACCTTGATCTCCGCCCCGAGCGCGGCCTCGTCGAAGGAGACCGGGACGGTGAGGGTGAGGTTGTCGCCGGTGCGGCCGAAGAGACGGTGCGGGGTCACCTTGACGGTGACGTAGAGGTCCCCCGGCGATCCGCCGCGCTCGCCCGCGCCGCCCTTGCCGCGCAGCCGGATCCGCTGGCCGTCCCTGACACCGGCCGGGATCCGGGCCTGGATGGTGCGGCTGGACCGACCCCGGCCGGACCCGTGGCAGGTGGGGCAGGCCTCGTCGTACACGAGCTGGCGCCCGGCACACCGCGGGCAGGTCTCGTTGAGCGTGAACGCGCCCCCGGCGGACGCCGCGACCATGCCGGCGCCGTCGCACTCGGGACAGATCCGCGGGCTGGTGCCGGGCTTGCCGCCCGTGCCGTTGCAGGTGCCGCAGGGCGCATCGGAGGCGAGTCGCAGGGAGATGGTGACGCCCTCGAGCGCGTCGGCGAAGCCGATCGTCGCCTCGGTGTCGAGGTCGGCGCCCCGCCTCGGGGCCGCCTGCTGGCCCCGAGGACGGGCCCCGCCCCCGAAGAGGCCTCCGAAGAGGTCGCCGAGGCCGCCGGCGCCGCCCTGGTCGTGGAGCAGGTCGTTGATGTCGAAGCCGCCCGTCGTGGCCCCGCCACGACCGCCGGACCCGCCGGGGAAGCCCCCGCCGAACCCGCCGGTCGCGCTGCGCATCTGGTCGTACTTCGTCCGGTTCGTGGGGTCCCCGATGACGTCATAGGCCTCGGCGATCCCCTTGAACCGGTCGTGCTTGGCGGTGTCGCCGGGGTTGGAGTCGGGATGGTTCTCCCGCGCCAGACGCCGGTAGGCCTTCTTGATCTCCTCGGCGCTGGCGTCCTTCTTCACACCCAGGGTCTTGTAGAAGTCCTTGCGCGCCCAGTCGGCACTGGTCATCCCGCTCCTCCTCCCGTCCTCGACCGGTCCTCGATCAGTTCTCGTCGGCCCTGGCGGCGCCCTCGGCGGGCTCGGGGTCGACCACGGTCACCCGCGCCGCCCGCACCACGCGCTCACCGATGCGGTAGCCCGCCTGGACGACGTGCTGGCACGTCGTCGTGGTGACGTCCGGGGAGTGCCCGTGCATCAGTGCCTCGTGCAGCTGCGGGTCGAACTCGTCACCGGGCGCACCGAAGCGGACCAAGCCCAGCCCTGCGACCGCCCGCTCGAGGGAGTCGGCCATGACCTTGAAGCCACCCTCGAGCTCGCCGTGCTCGCGGGCCCGGTCGATGTCGTCGAGGACCGGCATCAGCGCGGCGAGCGCCGAGAACACGGCGTTCTCCTTGACCAGCTCGCGGTCGCGCTCGACGCGACGCCGGTAGTTGACGTACTCGGCCTGGAGCCGCTGCAGGTCGGCGGTCCGCTCCGCCAGCGCGGTCTGCGCGGCGGACAGCTCGTCGACCGGCTCACCCTCGGGCGCCGGCCTCGGGAGCGGAGCCGTCAGCGGGGCCGTCCAGCGGGTCCTGCCCGGGCTTCTGCTCCTCGGAGGTCACTTGCTGTCACCCTCCTCGGCCGCCCCGTCGGGGGCGTCGTCGACGATCTCGGCGTCCACGACGTCGTCGTCGCCGTCACCGGTGCCGGTGGTCCCGCCGGCGGCGGCCGCGTCGGCCTCGCCCGCGGCGTACATCGCGGCACCCATCTTCTGGCTGGACTCGCCGAGCTTGGTGACCGCGACCTCGATGGTCGCGGCGTCGGCCTCCTCGTCCTCGAGCAGCTTCTTCAACGCGTCGAGGTCGGCGTTCACCTCGTCCTTCACCTCGTCGGGGACCTTGTCGCCGTTCTCGGTGAGGAACTTCTCGGTCGTGTAGACCAGCCCGTCGGCCTGGTTGCGGGTCTCGACGGCCTCGCGGCGCTTGCGGTCCTCCTCGGCGTACTGCTCGGCGTCCTTGACCATGCGGTCGATCTCATCCTTCGACAGCGCGCTGCCGCCGGAGATCGTCATGGACTGCTCGCGGCCGGTCCCGCGGTCCTTCGCGGACACGTGCACGATGCCGTTGGCGTCGATGTCGAAGGTGACCTCGACCTGCGGCACGCCGCGCGGCGCCGGGGGCAGACCGGTCAGCTCGAAGTTGCCGAGCGGCTGGTTCTGCGCCCACATCTGGCGCTCGCCCTGGGCGACCTTGATCTCCACCGACGGCTGGTTGTCGTCAGCGGTGGTGAAGACCTCCGACCGCTTGGTCGGGATCGTCGTGTTGCGCTCGATGAGGGTGGTCATCACGCCGCCCTTGGTCTCGAT
>JAUYLL010000024.1 GCA_030698375.1 Nocardioides sp.
GGGTCTTGCGCTCGGTGCCGCGGATCGGCTCGTCGCCGATGCGCTCGCCCGACGTCGGGTCGGTCCAGCCCCAGCGGGCGCAGTAGCCGAGGTGCGTCTCGAGCACCTGACCGACGTTCATCCGGCTGGGCACGCCGAGCGGGTTGAGCATGATGTCGACGGGGGTGCCGTCGGCGAGGAAGGGCATGTCCTCGATCGGGAGGATCTTGGAGATGACGCCCTTGTTGCCGTGGCGGCCGGCGAGCTTGTCGCCCACGGAGATCTTGCGCTTCTGGGCGACGTACACGCGCACCAGCTGGTTCACACCGGGAGGCAGCTCGTCGCCGTCCTCACGGTCGAAGACCCGGACGCCGATGACCGTGCCCGACTCGCCGTGCGGGACCTTCATCGAGGTGTCGCGCACTTCGCGCGCCTTCTCACCGAAGATCGCTCGGAGCAGGCGCTCCTCGGGCGTCAGCTCAGTCTCGCCCTTGGGCGTCACCTTCCCGACCAGGATGTCGCCGGTGGTCACCTCGGCGCCGATGCGGATGATCCCGCGCTCGTCGAGGTCGGCCAGCATCTCCTCGGAGACGTTCGGGATGTCCCGAGTGATCTCCTCGGGGCCGAGCTTGGTGTCACGGGCGTCGACCTCGTGCTCCTCGATGTGGATCGAGGTGAGGACGTCCTCCTGCACCAGGCGCTGGCTGAGGATGATCGCGTCCTCGTAGTTGTGGCCCTGCCACGGCATGAAGGCGATCAGCAGGTTGCTGCCGAGCGCCATCTCGCCCTTGTCGGTGCAGGGACCGTCCGCGATGGGCGAGCCGACCTCGAGCCGAGCACCCTCGGTGACCAGCGGACGCTGGTTGATGCAGGTGCCCTGGTTGGAGCGGCTGAACTTCTGCATCCGGTAGGTGCGGTAGGTGCCGTCGTCCTGGGCGACCTCGACGAAGTCCGCCGATACCTCCTTGACCACACCGGCAGCCTCGGCGACGACCACGTCGCCGGCGTCGACCGCGGCGCGGTACTCCATGCCGGTCCCGACGAGCGGGGAGTCGCTCCTGATCAGCGGCACCGCCTGGCGCTGCATGTTGGCGCCCATGAGCGCGCGGTTGGCGTCGTCGTGCTCGAGGAACGGGATGAGGGCCGTCGCGACCGACACCATCTGGCGCGGGGAGACGTCCATGTAGTCGACCTCGTCGCGCGGGATGTCGACGGTCTCGCCACCGCGGGTGCGGACCAGCACCCGCTCCTCGGCGAACTTGTCGTCGTCGGTCAGCGCGGCGTTGGCCTGCGCGATGACGAACCCGTCCTCCTCGTCGGCGGTCAGGTAGTCGATGTCGTTGGTGACCTGACCCTTGACCACGCGGCGGTACGGCGTCTCCACGAACCCGAACGGGTTGATCCGCCCGAAGGTGGACAGCGACCCGATCAGACCGATGTTCGGGCCTTCCGGGGTCTCGATCGGGCACATCCGGCCGTAGTGCGAGTGGTGCACGTCGCGGACCTCGAAGCCCGCGCGGTCGCGGGAGAGACCACCGGGACCAAGCGCCGAGAGACGACGCTTGTGGGTCAGGCCGGCGATCGGGTTCGTCTGGTCCATGAACTGCGAGAGCTGGGAGGTCCCGAAGAACTCCTTGAGCGCAGCCGTGACCGGACGGATGTTGATCAGCGACTGCGGTGTGATGGCCTCGACGTCCTGGGTCGTCATCCGCTCGCGGACCACCCGCTCCATCCGCGCCAGGCCGGTGCGGAGCTGGTTCTGGATCAGCTCGCCGACCGTGCGCATACGGCGGTTGCCGAAGTGGTCGATGTCGTCGGCGCGCACCTCGTTGGCGCCCTCGGGCATCTCCAGCTCAGTGCGGCCGTCGTGCAGCGCGACGATGTAGCGGATCGCGGCGACGATGTCGTCGACGGTCAGCGTCTGCTGGTCGAAGGCCTCGGTGGTGCCGAGCTTCTTGTTGATCTTGTACCGGCCGACCTTCGCGAGGTCGTAGCGCTTGCCGTTGAAGTAGTAGTTGTCCAGCAGCGTCTGCGCGGCCTCACGGGTGGGCGGCTCGCCCGGCCGGAGCTTGCGGTAGATGTCGAGCAGCGCGTCGTCCTGTGCCTGGGTGTTGTCCTTCTCGAGGGTCAGGCGGATCGACTCGTAGTCGCCGAACTCCTCGAGGATCTGCTCGGTGGTCCAACCCAGCGCCTTCAGCAGCACGGTGACGTTCTGCTTGCGCTTCCGGTCGAGACGGACGCCGACGAGGTCGCGCTTGTCGATCTCGAACTCGAGCCAGGCGCCGCGCGAGGGGATGATCTTCGCGGTGTAGATGTCCTTGTCGGACGTCTTGTCCGCGGAACGCTCGAAGTAGACGCCCGGGGAACGGACGAGCTGCGAGACGACCACGCGCTCGGTCCCGTTGATGATGAAGGTGCCCTTGTCCGTCATGAGCGGGAAGTCGCCCATGAAGACCGTCTGGCCCTTGATCTCACCGGTGTCGTTGTTGGTGAACTCGGCGGAGACGTACAACGGAGCGCAGTAGGTGAAGTCCTTCTCCTTGCACTCGTCGACCGTGTACTTCGGGTCGTAGAAGACCGGGTTCTCGAACGAGAGCGACATGGTCTCGGAGAAGTCCTCGATCGGCGAGATCTCCTCGAAGATCTCCTCGAGGCCGGACTTGGGGCTGACGTCGACGCCCTCGTCGGTCCGGCGCTGCACCTCGGCCTGCCACCGCTCATTCCCAACCAGCCAGTCGAAGCTGGTGGTCTGCAGGGCGAGCAACTGGGGAACCTCGAGGGGTTCGGAGATCTTCGCGAAGGAGATGCGGCGGGGATTGGTGCGGTCGTTCTGGGTGCTGCGCGAGGCGGCCAAGAGGGGTCCTTCCGGGGCTTCGCAGGCTCTTCAACTATGGCGTTGGCCCCCCACACATCAGCCACCAGGCAGGCGATGAGCATCTGAGGGCAGACGCAAGGATCCATGCTAATGCACGGGCGCGCTCGAGTCCAGCAGTCCCACCGGTCACGACCCTCGCGGAGCGAGGCTCGACGCTCGGGGCGGACGAGCACGACTGCTGTGTCGCTGATGATCATGCGGCCCGCGACGGTCCAGGTCAAGCACCACGGCCCGTGCCGTGGACGACCGGGTCCGGACGCGGACCGATCAGTAGGACTGGATGTCGTCGACCAACCAGGTGCCGTCCTGCTCGACCATGCTGAACCGGACCCGGTTCAGCGCGGTCGTGGGCTCGCCGTCGTTCGCGGTGCTGGTGGTGACCTGGTTGACGTAGAGCAGCACCTCGGCACCGCCCGGCTCTGCGCGCACCACCGCCGTCTCGAGGACATCCGCCTCGACGACGGCCTGCACCTGGGCAGCCCCGTCGGCGATGACGGAATCCATCGTCTCAACGTAATCGTCGCGGTAGTTCCCGGTGAAGTACTTCATGCCGGCGTCCCTGTCGGCGGCGATCGACTCGAACGAGTACGAGAGCACCCGCTCGGCTGCTTCCGCCGCCGCCGAAGGCGCGACGCTGCGGGCACGGTCCGTGGCCTGCGCCTCGCGGGCCTCGAGCGTGACGAACACGGCACCCACGGTCGCCAGCACCGCGAGCACGGCGACGCAGGCCACGAGCAACAGCGGCGGAGCGCCGCGGGACGCGGGGGTGTCGTCGTCCGCTCCGAGGTCGTCCGAGGCGGGGCTGGTGTCCTCGGCGGTCGTGGTGGTCGAACGCGTGACCGGGATCGCCCCTGCCACCCACCGACGCAGGCGCGACCTCCTGGCCGGACCTTCCTCACCCTCGACCGGCTCCGCCGCGCCGGACTCGCCGGTCGGCCGGACTTCCTGGGCAGGCGGGGAAACAGGCGAGGGGCCCGCTGCCTCACGGGTGCGGTCGGCTGCCAGCTCCGCGTCGTACGCCGCGCGCTTGCGGGGGTCGAGCAGCACCTCGGCGGCCTCGTTGAACAGGCGGAACTGGGCCGCCCCCTCCGTGGGGTCGAACCGGTCGGCAGAGGAGCGCCAGGCGGCCTTGATGGTCGCGGCATCGGCCTCGGGCAGAACGCCGAGGATGTCGTAGAGCGTGGGGCGGGAACGGGTCACCAGGGCACCTCAGAGGACCGGGACGAAGTCGTCGACGCGCCATTGGTCGTCGACCTTGACGAGTGAGATCTGCCAGCGGAAGTGCCGGTTGCGCTGGTCGAACACGGTGGTCACCGCAGCGTCGGCCACGACCAGCACCTCCGCGGAGTCCGGGTCGAGCGACGAGACCCCCGAGACGAGGACCTCGCCCTCGGACGTCATCTGGGCCTCCTGCACCTGCGTGACGATGTCGCTCATCGCCTGCTCGAACTCAGCGCGGAACTTCGTGGTCAGCAGGTCACCCACCTTCTCCTGGTAGGCCTCCACAGTCTCGGCGTCGTAGTTGTTCACCTCGGCGGTGAACTGCTCGGCGACACGCACTGCGTCGCTGCGGTCGCCGTCGGCCGCACGGGCGTCGGTGGCCGCGCGCAGCGACATCGCGCCGACGACCAGAGCGGCGACGAGCACCACCAAGGACAGGGCAAGCACCAGCCAGCCCGTCCGGCCGGACAGGCCGGACGCGGTTGCGTCACGCACGTGAGGTCACTCCCTGGTCGACGACAGCGGACCGAGGAGCAGCCACTTCCACGAGTCGTCCCCGAACGCCGCACGCGCACCACCGTTGTAGGTGACCGTGCCGCTGGGGTCCTTGTCGGTGAACTGGAGCTCTCCGGTGGTGCCATCGTAAGCAGCCACCACAGGGGCCCGGTTGGCGCCGGCCCCCGGCGAGTGCTGGGCGCCGCGCGCGTTGGACTTCGCCTGCGGCTCCTCGCAGCGCGCCGACTCGTTCATCGGGATGTCACGGAGGTCCTGGGGCGTCCGGATCTTCGTGTCGTACCCCTCCTTGCACACGTGCGGCTCGGTGGTGAGGATCATCCCGAAGTGGGCGTTGTAGAGCCCGGTGTCGGGGTCCTTGCCGACCACCGTGTAGCCCCCGGCGATGACGTAGGGGTAGAGGAGCAGCAGCTGCCGCAGGCCCGGGATCCGGGCGCGGGTGATCTCGCCGGTGGTCACCAGGTTGTTGATCAGCTCGCCGAGGTCCACGCCGTTCTGCTCGAGGAACGTGCGCAGCTCGCGCGACGTCGCCTGGCCCGACTCGATGACCGTGCGCAGGTCGGCATCGCTGGCGACCAGGGTGTCGGAGAAAAGGGCGAGGTCGCGGGTGAAGCTGCGAATCGCCGACGCCGAGTCGATCTGCGTGCCCAGCACCGTGTTGGAGTCGCGGATGAGGGCGGTCGTCACCTCGAACTTGTTGTCGGCCTCACGGATGAAGGCGTTCCCGGTATCGATGATCTGCGCGAGGCTCTGCCCGGTGCCGTCGAAGGCGTCCCCGAGCTCGTTGAGCACCGTGGAGAGGTCCCGATTGTCGACCGAGCGCACCATTTCGCTCAGGTTGGTGAGCAGCGTGGTCGTGGAGATCGGGATCGCCGTCATCGACTGCGGGATCTCCGAGCCGTCCTCGAGGAACGGCCCCTCGTCCGTCTCCGGCTGGAGGTCGACATACTGCTCGCCGACGGCGGACTTGTTGGCCACGATCGCCCGGGTGTCTGCAGGGATCGGAGGAGCGTCCTTGTCGATCTCGAGGATCACCGCGACGCCGTCCTCGGTCGCGCGCAGCTCCCCGACGCGGCCGACGGTGACTCCTCGGTACGTCACACCGGCCTGGGTGAAGATGCCACCGGGCCCCTCGAACTGGGCGGCGACGTTGTACGTCGTGTCGTAGAACAGCCGGTCGAGCTTCGCGTACCGGCCGCCGACGAAGGTGACGCCGATGACGGTGATGAGCACGAAGACCAGCAGCTGGACCTTGGTACGCCGGGTGATCACCGGTCCTCACCCCTCTCGATCCCTTGGGCCAGCAGTCCGTTCAGCGCGGCGGCCCCGGATGCCCGGGGAGCGCCGGCGTCCTCAGCCGGTCCGCCCGGTGCGGGGCGGCACAGCACGCCGGGGAGGCTGCAGGAGCGCCCCTCCTTGAGGCCGAGCAGGTCAGAGACGACGGGCACCTCCTTGAACAGGTCGCGCACGGCGCCACCGTCGCCGCCCCCACCCGGACCGCCCTCCTCGTTGCACAACATGCCGGACAACGGACTGGTCGGGAAGGCCACGCACAGGTTGCGGAGCTGGCGCGGCCGCAGGCCGCTGCACGCGTCCCCGTTGGCGTCACCGCTGAGCAGGCAGCGCTGGACGTCGGTCAGCTGCCGCTGGAGGTCCCCCAGCGGCAGCTCCGGGAGGGGACCACCGCCCGGGATCGGCAGGCCGGGAACCGTCGGGAGACCGTTGGTGAAGTCCACGTCGAGCGTCACGCTGAGGTTGGTGTAGTCGCCCATGCGCAGCGAGCGGGCGGCAGCGGGGTTGCGGCCGACGACCTCGTCGATGAACGGGTAGGTCCACAGGGTGGAGAGCGAGTCGGGGAGGTCCTGCCCGGCCTCGGCGAGCTTGGTGAGCACGGGGTCCAGTGCCTGGAGCGAGTCGATGGTCCCCTGCTTGGAGAGTCGGATGACGTCGACACTGGCGGTGTTCAGCTCGTCGAGCGCTCCGAGCATGCGCACGAGGTCTGAACGCTGACCGTCGATCGAGGCCAGCGCGGCCGGCAACTCGTCGAGTGCGAGCTCGATCGAGCCACGCTGCTCGTTGAGCGAGATCGAGAGCTGGTTGAGCTGCTCGATGGCGTCGACGACGGCGCCCTTGCCCTCGTCGAACTGCGCGGTGAAGGTCGCCAGCCGACGCAGCACCGACTTGACGCTCTCCTCGCGTCCCCCGAGCGCGAGGTTGATCTCCTGGGCGATGGTGCGCAACTGCGCGATCCCGCCGCCGTTGAGGACCAGCGAGAGGGCACTGAAGAACTCCTCGATCTCCGTGTTGCGCCCTGTCCGGTCGAGCGGGATCACGTCACCCTCGCTCAACCGCCCCTGTGCGGAGTCGGAGTCCGGGGGCCCCAGGGAGACGAACTTCTCGCCCAGCAGGCTCGTCTGACGGATCTCGGCCCGCGCGTTGTCGGGCAGATCCACGTCGCCGCGCACGAGCAGCTCCACACGGGCGTGGTAGCCGTCGAGGTCGACCTCGGCGACCCGGCCGACGCTGACGTCGTCGACCTTCACCACCGACTGGGGCACCAGGTCGAGGACGTCGCGAAACTCGACGGTGATCGCGTAGGGGTCGTCCCCGAGGTCGGCGCCGCCGGGCAGCGGCAGGTCGTAGGCGGAGAAGCTGCACGACGAGAGCGCCAGGGCCCCCACAGTGGCGGCGGCGGCCAGCACGGACCGGCGGGCGCGGAGCATGCGGTTCATCGGTCTCCCTCCAAGAGGCCGCCCAGGGTGCGGTCGACCATCTCGACGTCGACCGGCGGTCCCGGTGTCCCGGGGGCGGGCCGGTTGGCGCTGGCGTCCTGCGCGGGGAACAGGTCCGTGATCACGTCACAGCCGGGATCGCCGGCCGGCAGCTGGAGCAGGACCCCGCAGAGGAACACCTCGGGGGCGGCCTCGAGCTGGCCCTCGACCTCGCTGACGTTCGCGCGCGTGTCGAGCGTGCCGGTGGTCGGGTTGTAAGTGTGGAAAAGGTTGTTCAGCGCGAGCGGTGCGGCGTCGAGGATCTCGACGAGCGCGTCCCGCTGCTTCACGAGGAGCCCGGTGAGCCGCTTCAGGCCGGTGATGTTCTCCCCGAGCGAGTCGCGGTTGTCGCGCACGAACCCGCCGACCTCCCGCAGGGCGACACCGAGGTTGCTCAACGCGGAGGCGAGGTCCTCGCGCTCACCCTCCAACAGGTCGGCCGCGCCCGCGAGGCTCGTGTTGAAGTCGCGCACGCTGTCGTCATTCTCGGCGAGGGCGGAGACGAACCGCTGGAGCTCCTCGACCGTCCCGAAGAGCTCGTCCTTGTTGTCGTCGAGGGTCTTCGTCAAGCGGCCCAGGTTGCGGAAGGTCTCGTTGAACTGCTTCCCCTGGCCGCCGAAGTTCCGGGCGGTCGAGTCCAGCAGGCGACTCAGTGCGCCATCGCTGTTGGCTCCTTGGGGACCGAGAGCCACGTTCAGGTCATCGATGCTCTGGTAGATCTCGTCGAGCTCGAGCGGAACCCCCGACCGGTCGGCGGAGATCTCCGCCCCGTCCTCGAGCTTGGGCCCGCCGGCGTACGCGGGGGTCAGCTGCACGTAACGGTCCCCGACGATCGCCGGAGTGATCACGAGCGCCTGGGCGTCCTCGGGAACAGGGTGCTCGGCGTCCACCCACATCCCGACCTCGACCGTGGTGCCTCGGGGCGTCACTTTGTCGACCTTCCCGACCGGCACACCGAGGATGCGCACGTCGGAGCCCTCGTAGAGGGAGATCGTCCGCGGGAAGCTCGCGGTGAGGTAGGTGCGGTCCGAGCCTTGGAAGAGCGTGAGGGCGCCCGCGACCACGAGTGCGCCCACGGCGACGAGGGCGACCAGGCGGGTCACGGCGGACCCACGGCTCGTGCGGGCACTGCGCTTGGCGGCCATCAGTTGTCCCCTCCCCCGGGTCGACCGAGGAGACCCGGGATCTCGGGTGACCCGTCGGACAAGTTCGGGGTCGGCGGGAAGTTCTGGATGTAGGTGTCGAACCACGGCCCGGTGCCCAGGGTGTTGGCGAAGACCCGGTAGAACGGCGCCATCAGCCGCAGCGAGGCGTCGAGGTTGTCCTGGTTGCGGTTCAAGGTGTCCACCACATTGTCGAGGTGCCGCAGGGCGGGACCCAGGTCGGCCCGGCTCTGCCGGACGAGGGCCGTCAGCTCCCGGGAGAGCGTGATCGTGGCGTCCAGGAGGTTGCTGATCGACTCGCGCCGAGCCACGAGCGCCCGGAAGAGGACGTCACCGTCCTCGAAGAGCGTCAGCAGGTCCTCGTTGCGGTCGGCCAGCACTCCCGAGACCTTGCGGGTGCTCTGGAGCAAGGAGTTGAGCTGTTCGTCCCGGGCGGCGATGTTCGCCGACAGGCGGGAGACGCCGTCGAGCGCCTGGCGGAACTGCTGGGGCGTGTTCTGGGTCAGCGTCGCGAGGGTGTCGAAGCTCTCCGCGAGCAGGTCGGTGTCGATCTCCTCGGAGGTCTCGGCCAACCCCTCGAAGGCGTCGACGACGTCGTACGGCGCGGTGGTGCGCTCGACCGGGATCACCGACCCCTTCTCGAGCTGCCCCTCCCCATTGGGCACCAGCATGACGAAGAGCGCACCGAGGAGGGTCTTGACCTTGATGTCGGCACCGGTCTCCTGCCCGAGGTCCACGTTCTCCTCGATGAGCAGCTCGGCGAGAACCTGGTCGCCGTCCAGCTCGATCGACTTGACCTTGCCGACGCGGACACCGGCGACCCGGACCTCGTCGTTGGCCTTGAGACCGCCACCCTCGGTGAAGGCGGCGTAGTAGGTGTCGCCCCCGCCGATGATCGGCAGGTCGTCGGCGCGGAACGCAGCCAGCAGCAGGGCGGCGATGGCGGCGAGGCTGACTGCCCCGATGATCACGGGGTTGCGCTCGCGGAAGGGCTTGCTCATGGCAGGTCACACCTCGGAGTACCGGTGTTGAAGTCGATCAAGGAGACCGTCCCGACCGGGTCGGGCAGCTTGACCTGGCCGCGGAAGTTGCAGAGGTAGAAGTTGAACCAGGAGCCGTAGATGGCGGTGCGTCCGACCTTCTTCAGCTTGATCGGGAGCACCTTGGCGGCGCGGTCAATCTCGGCCCTGTTGCGGTCGAGCGTGCCGGCCACTGTCCGGAGCTCCTTGATGTCCTTGACGAAGGGCTCGCGGATCCCGTCGACGAGCTGTGAGGTCTCGACCGCGAGCTCCGAGACGCTGTCGAGCGAGCCGAGGATCGCCTCGCGGTCGGTCGCCAGTCCGCTGACGAACTCACGGAACCTGATGATCAGCATCGACAGCTCGTCATCGCGGTTGCCGAGGGTCTCCATCACCTCGTTCAGGTTGACCAGGAGGTCGCCGACGACCTTGTCGCGGTCGGCGAGGGTGCTGGTCACCGACGCGGTGCTGGCCAGGAGGTTCTCGAGCGTCCCGGACTCGCCCTGGAAGACAGAGACGATCTCGAAGGAGAGCTGGTTGATGTCCTCGGGGGTCAGCGCCTCGAAGAGCGGCTTGAACCCGTTGAACAGCACCGAGAGGTCCAGCGCCGGGGTGGTGCGCTCCAGCGGGATGGTCCCGCCCTCCTGCATCGCCGTGGCGTCGCCCTGGCCGCGGGTGAGCGCGATGTAGCGCTGTCCGACAAGGTTGCGGTAGCGCACCATGGCCTCGGTGCTCCTGGTGATCGGCGCACCGTCGTCGATGTCGAAGTACACGATCGCCTTGTTCGTCTCGTGGATCTCGATGTTCTTGACCGACCCGACCTTCACACCGGCGATCCGCACGTCGTCGCCCTTGACCACCCCGGTGGCGTCGCTGAAGACCGCACGCATCTCGCGCGAGGGGCCGAAGGACAGGTTGCCGACGACGACCACGAGCAGGCTCGTCGCCAGGAACGTGACCACCAGGAAGGTCAGCAGCTTCACCGTGGCCGCGAGCGTCGCGCGGTCGGTGGAGAAGAAGCGCCTCATCGCAGGCTCACCTCCGTGCCACGCGCCAGGGGCGCGAACAACAAGGTCGCGATTGCGGGCACGTCGTCGAACGAGCGACCCAGCACCGGACCGACGATCGATCCGACGACCTCCTGCTCAGCGCGGGTGCCGGCGTACCCCGACGACATGTCGACGGAGGGCGCGGCGGCCGGCGCGGGGCGGTTCGGGCTACGCCCCTTGCCGGTCGGCTCGTCGACACCGTCGTTGATCTCGGGCACGAGGCTTTGCGGGGGAAGGTTGTTCTGGTGCCACTCCCCGGCGATGGCCCGTTCGCAGAGGTCGAGATCGACCGGGTCGCTTCGGTCGCCGAACCGTGGGTCGTCCTGGGGGCCGTAACCGCGGGGCTGGTTCGGCAGGGTCTCCAGGTTGATGTGGAGGGTGTGCCCGCGGAAGGCCTCGGCCTGGCGCGGCGCGATGCGGGCCAGCCCCTCGAAGAAGCAGGGGAAGATCGGCGCGTGCTGCTCGAACACGGGCAGGATCTCGGCTCCCTGGTTGGCCAGGCGGATCATGTTGTCTCCATTGGCGTCCAGGAAGTCCCGGGTGGTTCCGGAGAACGAGATGACCTCGTTGAAGAACGACTCGATGCGCTTCTCCTTCTCGAGGAAGGTCGAGCCGGTGGTCACCGAGTTGCGCAGGGTGCGGGCGAGGTCAGGGACGACGCTGTTGTAGATGCGCGCCACCTCAGCCGTCTTCCGGAGGTCCTCGACCAACGCGGGGATCTGCGGGTTGAACCGCTCCAGGTAGGAGTCGAGGATCTCGAGGTTCTCCCCGAGGTCGTTGCCGCGACCGTCCAGCGCGGTGGAGATCGCGGTGAGCGTGCGGTTCAGCTGCAGCGGCTCGAGGGTCCGCAGCAGGGGCATCAGGTCGGAGAGCACCTTCTCGACCTCGATGGCCACCTCGGCCTGGTCGATCTGGTCGCCCGGCTGGATGGGCTCTCCGCCGATCGAGCCCGTGGTGTCCAGCGCGATGAACTTCTCACCGAACAGCGTCTTGGGAAGGATCTGCGCCTCCACCCCCGCAGGAACGCCCTCGCGCTGCTTGGGGTAGATCCCCAGGACCAGCTCGGCACCGTCGCCGGTGCTGCGCACCGAGCGCACCTCGCCGACGATGACACCGCGGAACTTCACGTCCGCGCGGGTCGGGAGCTGCAGACCGATCTTCGACGACCTCAGGGTCACGTCGTCGTAGGCGACGAACTTCTTGGCGAACACCGCGTAGGTGACCCAGATGAACGACAGCACGAGGACGAGGAACAGGACGCCCATCCCTCGGAGTCCGAGCTTGGAAGCCATGTCAGCCCGCCAATCTCACGGTGGTGGTGGTGCCCCAGATGGCCATGGACAAGAACAGGTCGATCACGTTGACGGCCACGATGGAGGTTCGGACAGCACGACCGACCGCCACTCCCACACCGGCAGGTCCGCCAGAGGCGTAGTACCCGTAGTAGCAGTGGATCATGATGATGACGACCGCGAAGATCAGCACCTTGCCGAGCGACCACAAGACGTCGCCTGGTGGCAGGAACTGGTTGAAGTAGTGGTCGAACGTGCCGGCGCTCTGGCCGTAGAACTGCGTCACCGTCAATCGCGTGGCGTAGTACGACGAGAGCAGGCCGACGACGTACAGGGGGATGATCGCGATGAGGCCCGCGATGATCCGGGTGGTCACGAGGAAGGGCAGCGAGGGGATCGCCATCACCTCGAGCGCGTCGACCTCCTCGGAGATCCGCATCGCGCCGAGCTGGGCGGTGAACCCGCACCCGACCGTGGCCGCGAGGCCGATGCCGGCCACCAGCGGAGCGATCTCGCGGGTGTTGAAGTAGGCCGAGACGAACCCGGAGAACGCCGCGGTGCCGATCTGGTTCAGGGCGGCATAGCCCTGCAGGCCCACCTCGGTGCCGGTGAAGAAGGTGAGCCCGACGATGACACCCACGGTGCCACCGATCACCGCGAGGGCGCCCGACCCGAGGGTGACCTCGGCGAGCAGCCGGAGGATCTCCTTTTTGTAGCGCTGGATGGTGCGCGGGGTCCAGGCCAGCGCCCGGATGTAGAACGACATCTGGTGGCCGAGCCGGTCCAGGCTGGCGAGCGGCCGCTGGTACGTCGAGCGGAGCTTCGTCGAGAGATCTGCCATCGTCTATTCGCCCCTCATCCTGTCTTCGGTGGGACGAGCTGGAGGTAGATCGCGCTCATCACGAAGTTGACGACGAACAGAAGCATGAAGGTGATGACCACCGACTCGTTGACCGCATCCCCGACGCCCTTCGGGCCACCCTTGGCATTCATGCCCTTGTAGCAGGCGACGATCGCCGCGATCATCCCGAACACCAGCGCCTTGGCCAGCCCCTGCCAGACGTCGGCGAGCTGGGCCAGCGCGGTGAAGGAGGCGAGGTAGGCACCCGGGGTGCCGTCCTGGAGTACCACGTTGAAGAAGTAACCGCCGCTGACGCCGACCACGCTGACGAGGCCGTTGAGGAAGACGGCGACAAGCATGCAGGCGAGCACCCGCGGCACGACCAGGCGCTGGATCGGGTCGATGCCCAGCACCATCATCGCGTCGAGCTCCTCGCGGATCTTCCGCGCGCCGAGGTCGGCGGCGATGGCCGAGCCACCCGCACCCGCAACCAGCAAGGCCGTCGCGATCGGACCGGCGTTGCGGACGACGGCGAGCACGGCCGCGGAGCCGGTGAACGACTGCGCGCCGAACTGCTGGATCAGGCCGCCGACCTGCAGAGCGATCACCGCCCCGAAGGGGATGGCCACCAGGGCCGTGGGGATGATCGTCACCGAGGCGATGAACCACGCCTGCTGCAGGAACTCGCGCAGCTGGAACGGTCGGCGAAACAGGTTGCGGAGGACGTCGAGCGCGAACGCGAACAGCGACCCTGCGGTGCCGATCGGCGCGAACACGCGGCTCGCGGTGAGGGTGGACATAGGGCGGCCTCAGGCTCCCGTGGCCATGGGCATGTTCTCCTCGAAGGAGCCAGGGGGCGGCGTGATGCCGTGCTCGCGGCACCAGGCACCCGGCTCGCGCTGCGAGCGACGGGGAATGCCGTTGGAGGGCTCCTGCTGCATCGGGATCGGCGGCAGGGGCGGCATCTCGATGTCCTTCTCGGACTCCAACTCGTCGGCGTCCTTCTCCTCCGACATACCGATCGGGCCGACCCGCTGGGCGTTGAGGAACTGGCGCACCACCGGCTCCTCGGAGCTCAGCAGCATCTCGCGCGGACCGAACATCGCCAGGTGCTTGTGGTAGAGCAGCCCGATGTTGTCCGGCACCGTCCGTGCGGTGTTGATGTCGTGGGTCACGATCAGGAACGTGGCGTCGATCTGCGCATTGAGGTCGATGATCAGCTGGTTCAGGAACGACGTGCGTACCGGGTCCAGGCCGGAGTCGGGCTCGTCGAAGAGCACGATCTCGGGGTCGAGGACCAGCGCGCGCGCCAGACCGGCACGCTTGCGCATCCCGCCGGAGATCTCGCCGGGCAGCTTGCCCTCGGCGCCGACCAGGCCGACCAGCTCCATCTTCTCCATCACGACCGAGCGGATGTCGGACTCCGACTTCTTGGTGTGCTCGCGCAGCGGGAAGGCGACGTTGTCGTAGAGGGTCATCGACCCGAACATCGCGCCGTCCTGGAACAGCACGCCGAAGAGCTTGCGGATCTCGTAGAGCTCCTTCTCGGAGCACGAGGCAATGTCGAGACCCTCGATCACGATGCTGCCCGTGTTCGGCTTCAGCAGCCCGATGAGGGTCTTCAGGAACACCGACTTGCCGGTTCCGGAGGGGCCGAGCATGACGGAGACCTCACCGGCCGGGATCGTCAGGGAGACGTTCGCCCAGATCAGATCCTTTCCGAACGACTTCGACAGGTCATCGACCTTGATCTCGACGCCCACGCGTCCCTCCCTCTCACGTTCCGCCCCACGGTGCGATGGTGCACGGGGTCCGGTGGAGCGACCTGCTCTGAAACGTCTGGTGTCCCGTACGAGATACCAACGAGTAGGTCCACGCGTAAGTTACGCGCATCACCCTCCTGCGTCACCTTGATCGGCCGGAAATGTCCGAATCAGAGTCGAGTCGTGACGAAAGGGGACCCACCTGTCCCCGGGCACGCACGACCACGGCCGCCCCCCGCGTGAGCGGGGAGCGGCCGTGGGGTGCAGCGGGGGCGCGTCGACCTCGAGGCCGACGCGCGCCGTCACTTGAGGCTGACGGAGGCGCCGGCGCCCTCGAGGGACTCCTTCGCCTTCTCCGCGGCCTCCTTGGTGACCTTCTCGAGGATCGCCTTGGGGGCGCTCTCGACCAGGTCCTTGGCCTCCTTCAGGCCGAGGCTGGTGAGGGCGCGCACCTCCTTGATGACGTTGATCTTCTTGTCACCGGCAGCCTCGAGGACGACGTCGAACTCGTCCTGCTCGGCGGCCTCCTCGGCGCCTCCGGCGCCACCCGCGGCCGGGGCAGCCGCAGCGGCGACGGGGGCGGCGGCGGTGACGCCGAAGGCGTCCTCGAACTGCTTCACGAACTCGCTCAGCTCCAGGAGGGTCATCTCCTTGAACGCGTCGAGCAGCTCGTCGGTGGTGAGCTTCGCCATGGTGGCGGTTCCTTCCGTGTTGCCGGGCCGCTGGCGGGCCCGAGTGTCTGGCATGGGTGTGCTGCGGGTGGTGCCGGCTCGACGCGTCGAGCCGTCGAGGCTCACGCCTCGGTGGACTCCTCGGCGGGGGTCTCCTCTGCAGGAGCCTCCGCGTCAGGGGCCTCGTCGGACGTCTCCTCGACCGGCGCCGAGGCGGCCGGCTCGCCGGCACCGCCGGCGAGGATCGAGGGGTCCTGCTCGGCCTTCGCCTGCAGGGCGCCGGCGAGCCGGGCAGCCTGCGAGAGCGGGGCGTTGAGCAGGTAGACGGCCTGGCTGAGCGAGGCCAGCATTCCGCCCGCGAGCTTCGCGAGGAGGGCCTCGCGGGACTCGAGGTCGGCCAGCTTCGCGATCTCCGCAGCGTCGAGCGACTTCCCGTCGAGGTAGCCGCCCTTGATGACGAGGGAGGGGTTGGCCTTGGCAAAGTCACGCAAACCCTTGGCCGCGTCGACCACGTCGCCGTTGATGAAGGCGATAGCGGTCGGGCCGGTCAGGAGGGCGTCGAATCCTTCGACGCCTGCCTGCTCGGCAGCGATCTTGGTGAGCGTGTTCTTGACCACGGCGTAGGTGGCGTTCTCGCCGAGAGCTCGCCGCAATTCCTGCAGCTGCTTGACGGTGAGACCGCGGTACTCGGTCAGCACTGCGGCGGAGGACTCCTGGAACGAATCCACGAGCTCCGAGACGCCTGCTGCCTTGTCCGGCCGCGCCATGGGTCTCCTTCCGTACCTGTCGGTCGAGACCGTCGGAGATGAAGGAACGCCCCGGCGCAGGCGCACGGGGCGTGGCGGTCGGCGTACGGCGCGGGGCCGGAACCGGGTGTCACACTCGATGTCACCTGCGCAGGTCGTCCGCTCTCGCGGAGCCTTCTGCCGGTGCGTCCCTCGTGAGGGCAGCGCCGACGACCGGCGGTCTCTGGTTTCTGCGGCGATCCTACGGGGAGGACGCAGCACCCGCCAAATCGGCTCCCCCGGTCGTCCCGGCCGGAGACGACGACGCCCCCGCCGGCGTACCGGGCGGGGGCGTCGCACAGGTGGTTTAGGCGCTGGCGTCGTCCTCGCCCGCGACGTTGCGCGTGCGGTTGGGATCGATCTGGACGCCCGGGCCCATGGTGGTGGAGAGGGTGACCTTCTTGATGTAGCGGCCCTTGGAGCTCGACGGCTTGAGCCGGAGGACCTCCTCGAGCGCCGCGGCGTAGTTCTCGGCCAGCTGGGCCTCGGAGAACGACGCCTTGCCGATGATGAAGTGCAGGTTCGCGTGGCGGTCCACGCGGAACTCGATCTTGCCGCCCTTGATGTCGGTGACGGCCTTGGCGACGTCGGGCGTCACGGTGCCGGTCTTCGGGTTCGGCATCAGGCCGCGGGGGCCGAGGACGCGGCCGAGGCGGCCGACCTTGCCCATCATGTCGGGCGTCGCGACGACGGCGTCGAAGTCGAGCCAGCCACCGTTCACCTTCTCGATGAGCTCGTCGCCACCGACGATGTCGGCGCCCGCCTCACGGGCGGCGTCGGCCTTCTCGGCGTTGGCGAAGACGAGCACGCGAGCGGTCTTGCCGGTGCCGTGCGGGAGGTTGACGGTGCCGCGGACCATCTGGTCGGCCTTGCGGGGGTCGACCCCGAGGCGCATGGCCACGTCGACGGTCTCGTCGAACTTCTTCTTGCTGCCGGACTTGGCCAGCTTGATCGCCGCCAGCGGGGCGTGGAGCTCGTCCTTGTCGAAGGACTCCGCGGCGGCACGGTAGGTCTTGCTGCGCTGCATGGTCTGGTCTCTTCTCTTCCAGGTGTGGTCTGTCGTGAGCCAGCGCGGCTCTGCCACAGTGATTGGTGCGGGGATGCTCAGTCGGTGGTGATGCCCATGGACCGGGCGGTGCCCTCGACGATCTTCATCGCGGAGTCGATGTCGTTGGCGTTGAGGTCGGGCAGCTTGGTCGTCGCGATCTCGCGGACCTGGTCCTTGGTCAGCTTGCCGACCTTCTCCTTGTGCGGGACGCCGGAGCCCTTCTGCAGGCCAGCGGCCTTCTTGATCAGCTCGGCCGCGGGCGGCGTCTTCGTGATGAAGGTGAAGGAGCGGTCCTCGTAGACGGTGATCTCGACGGGGATGACGTTGCCGCGCATGGCCTCGGTCTGGGCGTTGTACGCCTTGCAGAACTCCATGATGTTGACGCCGTGCGGACCGAGCGCGGTACCGACCGGCGGAGCCGGGGTGGCCGCGCCGGCCTGCAGCTGCACCTTGACCAGTGCGGCGATCTTCTTCTTCTTGGGGGGCATGTGGTGATCTCTTTCTCTCTCGTGGTCGTCTCGGGGGTCTGTCCCCCTGCCACTGACTTGTTGCTGGGGTGCTGGCTCAGACCTTCTGGATCTGGCTGAAGCTCAGCTCGACCGGGGTCTCCCGACCGAAGATCTCGACGAGGGCCTTGACCCTCTGGGTGTCGGCGTTGATCTCGGTGAGGGTCGCGTGCAGCGTCGCGAACGGGCCGTCGACGACCATGACCGAGTCGGACACGTCGAAGTCGGCAACCTCGACCTGCTTGCGGGACGCCGGAGCGGCGCCGCCGCCCTGGGCGGGGGTGGCTGCAGCCTCGGCCGCGGCGACCACGGCAGGGGCGAGCATGTTCTCGACCTCGGTGAGGCTCAGCGGCACCGGCTGGTGACTGTGGCCGACGAACCCGGTGACCGAGGGTGTGTGGCGGACCGCGGCCCACGACTCGTCGGTGAGGTCCATGCGGACCAGGACGTAGCCGGGGAGGACGGTGCGCTTGACCAGCTTGCGCTGGCCGTTCTTGATCTCGGCGACCTCTTCGGTGGGGACCACGACCTCGTGGATGTAGTCCTCCATGTTCAGCGAGGTGACGCGGTTCTCCAGGTTGGCCTTCACCCGGTTCTCCATGCCGGAGTAGGTGTGCACCACGAACCAGTCGCCCGGCTTCGCCCAGAGCGCGGCGCGGAACTCCTCGAGGGGGTCGGCCGGAGCCTCGTCCTCGGCCGGCGCGTCCTCGGTCGCCTCGTCGGCCGGCGCGTCCTCGGTCGCCTCGTCGCCCGGCTCGTGCTCGGCCGTGGCGTCGGTGGTGTCCGCCTCGACCGCGGCGTCGTCAGCGGTCGCGGTGGCGTCCGCTCCGGCCACCGACTCCTCGGTGGGCTCGGGCTGCTCGTCGTTGGACTGCGACACGGTTGTCAGTCACCTTCACTCGTCTTGCCCGGCGGTTCCGGGCGGTTCGGTCGGGGTCGGCCAGGTCAGCCGAAGACCCAGAAGGCCAGCCGGCCGAAGCCCAGGTCGAGCAGCGACACGATGGCCATCACCACGGTCACGAAGACCATGGTCACGACGAAGTACGTGACGAGCTGGTTCTGGTTCGGCCAGACCACCTTGCGGAGCTCGGCGACGACCTGGCGGTAGAACGTGACCGGGTTGGTGCGCTTCTTCTCGTCCGGCGACGAGATCGGTCGGCTCTCCGACACGCTTCCCACCTCTCTGTCTCGTCCTGAGTCGCGCTGGTCGCGCCTGACGCCTTGCAGGGCACGAGGGACTTGAACCCCCAACCTTCGGTTTTGGAGACCGATGCTCTGCCAGTTGAGCTAGTGCCCTCCGGCATCGTGCGGGCAGGCCGAAGCATTGCCCGAAGACACCAGGACCAGATACTACGGGCCCGCCCGACCGGAGTCGAACCGAGCCTGCGCCCGCCCTCCGGCCTCCGGCCTCCTTCTGGGACCATGGTGCCGTGAGCGCGCCCACCACACGACCCAGCGGCCCCCTTCCCGCCCTGTCCGCGGAGGAGCTCGACGACTTCCTGGCCCAGCAGCGGACGGCGTACGCCGACCTGCGTGCCGCCGGGCTGAGCCTCGACCTCACGCGCGGAAAGCCGGCCCCGGACCAGCTCGACCTCTCCGACGCGTTGCTCGACCTCCCCCGCGGCACGCGCGACTCCTCGGGCACCGACGTGCGCAACTACGGCGGGCTCGAAGGACTCCGTGACCTCCGCCAGATCTTCGCCGAGCTCCTGGGGGTCCCGACCGACCAGCTCGTGGCCGGGGACAACTCCAGCCTCGTCATGATGCGGTCGGTGCTGTCGTACCTCTGGCTGCACGGCGGCGTGGGCAGCGCGCGCCCCTGGGCGGCCGAGGAGAAGGTCACCTTCGTCTGCCCGGTCCCGGGCTACGACCGGCACTTCACGCTCCTGGAATGGTTCGGGATCGACACCGTCACCGTCCCGATGGGTGACGACGGTCCCGACGTCGAGGCTGTTGCGGAGCTCGTGGCGGCCGACCCCTCGATCAAGGGCATGTGGCTGGTGCCGACGTACGCCAACCCCACCGGCGGGACCACCTCCCATGCGGTCGCCGAGCGGCTCGCCTCGATGCCGGCTGCGGCCCCCGACTTCACGATCTTCTGGGACAACGCCTACGCCCTGCACCACCTCACCGAGGACGAGGCGCCGAGCGCCGACCTCCTCGGGCTGGCCGCAGCGACCGGCAACCCGCACCGGGCGGTGATGTTCGCGTCCACCTCGAAGATCACCTACGCCGGAGCGGGTGTCGGCTTCCTGGCGGGCTCGCCCGACGTGGTGCGCTGGTACGTCCAGCACCTCGGCAAGGGCGCCATCGGGCCCGACAAGGTCAACCACCTGCGGCACGCACAGTTCTTCGGCGACGCTGACGGCGTGCGGGCGCACATGCGCAAGCACCGCGAGATCCTCGCCCCGAAGTTCGCCGAGGTCGAGCGCATCCTGGGCGAGCGGCTCGGCGCCCGCGAGGTCGCGACCTGGACCCGACCCACCGGGGGCTACTTCGTCAGCCTGGACGTCCTCGACGGCACCGCCGCGCGCGTGGTCGCGCTCGCGAAGGACGCCGGCGTCAGCCTCACCCCGGCGGGTGCGTCCTTCCCGGCGGGCCACGACCCCCGCGACCGCAACATCCGGCTCGCGCCGACATTCCCGCAGCCGGCGGAGGTGGCCGCAGCCACGGAGGCGGTCACCACCTGTGTGCTGCTGGCCGCGGCCGAGAAGCTGAGCGCGGAGCGGAACGGCTGACCACGCGGTGACCGAGAGCGCGACGAGGAGCGCGGCACGCCGCCCGCTCCGCACGCTGCCCAAGGCCCACTTGCACCTGCACTTCACGGGCTCGATGCGGCACGACACCCTCCTAGAGCTCGCTGCCCGGGAGGGTGTCGTCCTTCCCGACGCGCTCGTCGAGGACTGGCCGCCACAGCTCTCCGCCGCCGACGAGAAGGGCTGGTTCCGCTTCCAGCGCCTCTACGACGTCGCCCGGTCGGTGCTGCGCACCGAGGACGACGTACGCCGGCTCGTCCGCGAGGCGGCCGAGGACGACGCCGCCGACGGATCCCGCTGGCTGGAGATCCAGGTGGACCCGAGCGGCTACGCAGCGCGCTTCGGCGGCATCACCGCCTTCACCGACCTGGTGCTCGACGCCGTGGCCGACGCGCGGGCCCGGACGGGAATCGGGATGGCGGTGGTCATCGCGGCCAACCGGACTCGGCACCCGATGGACGCGCGGACGCTGGCCCGGCTCGCCGCCCAGTACGCCGACCGCGGCGTCGTCGGTTTCGGTCTCTCCAACGACGAGCGCCGCGGCAGCACACACGAGTTCGCCCCTGCCTTCCGGATCGCCGAGCGTGCCGGGCTGCTGCTGACCCCGCACGGCGGCGAGCTCCGCGGGGCGGAGCACGCCCGCGTCTGCATGGACGAGCTGCGCGCCGACCGGCTCGGCCACGGTGTCCGTGTCGCCGAGGACCCCGCCCTCCTCGACGAGGTGGTCTCCCGGGGCATCGCGCTCGAGGTCTGCCCGACCTCGAACGTCTCGCTCGGCGTCTACTCCGACCTGGCCTCGGTCCCGGTGCCCACCCTGCTCGAGGCCGGCGCCACCATCGCCCTCGGTGCCGACGACCCGCTGCTCTTCGGATCGCGGCTCGCGGCCCAGTACGCCACGATGCGCGCCGCCCACGACCTCGATGACGCCACCCTCGCCTCGCTCGCCCGCGGCTCGGTGACCGCCAGCAGGGCGCCCGACGACGTCAAGGCGCAGGTGCACGCCGAGATCGACGCCTGGCTCGCGGAGTCACCGGTCGGCTGGTGACTCCTGGGGCTGGAGGGGTCAGGGCAGGGCGCAGCCGACCAGCACGGGCTCGGGCTCGAGGTCGATGCCGAACCGGGCGCGCACGCCGTCCCGGACGACGGCGGCGAGGGCCAGCAGGTCCTCCGTGCGGGCTCCACCGCGGTTGGTCAGGGCGAGCGTGTGCTTGGTCGACAGCGTCGCGGGCGGCTCGCCGTACCCCTTGGTGAAGCCGGAGTGCTCGATGAGCCAGGCAGCGCTGGTCTTCACCCGCCCGTCGGGCTGGGCGAACCGGGGAGCTCCCTCGGGCAGGGCCGCGGCCTGGTCGGTGCTGAGCAAGGGGTTGGTGAAGAAGGACCCGGCGCTCCAGGTGTCGTGGTCACCGGGGTCGAGCACCATGCCCTTCGCCGCCCGCAGCCGTCGCACGGCGGCCTCCACCTCGGCGGCCGGCGCCCGCTCGCCCACCTCGACCCCGAGGGCCCGGGCCAGCTCGCCGTAGGCCACCGGGGCACCCAGGCTGCCCTGCGTCAGCTGGAAGGTGACGGCGAGCACGACGTACCGGCTGCCGGCGCCGATGCGCTCGTGCTTGAAACGGCTCGAGCGGTAGCCGAACCCGCAGTCGGCGGCGGCGAAGGTACGGACCGCACCCTCCCGGCGGTCCCAGGTGCGCACCGACGCGACGGTCTGCGCGACCTCCTGCCCGTAGGCGCCGACGTTCTGGATCGGGGTCGCCCCGACCGCGCCGGGAATCCCGGCGAGCGCCTCGACGCCCACCCATTCCGCGGCGACAGCCCGCGCGACGAACGCGTCCCACGACTCCCCCGCGGCGACCGTGACCGTCACCCCGCCACAGGCAGGATCCGCACCCTCGTGGTCAGGCCGCACCCCGCGGGTGGCGACCTCCACCACGGTGCCCGCGAACCCCTCGTCGGCGACGACCAGGTTGCTGCCCCCGCCGAGGACGAGAACGGGCTCCCCGGACTCGTCGCAGGCACTCACCGCGGCCACCAGCTCGTCGTCGGACTCGGCGCGCACCCAGCGCGCGGCGGGGCCGCCGAGGCGCAGCGTCGTGTGGTCGCGCAGCGCCCTCGGCCCGGGGAGCTCAGGCACGGACGACCGCCCGGGGGTTGCCGAGCACCTTCGACCCGCCGCTGGTGACGACCAGCGCCAGGCGGACACGGTCGTCCTCGACGGCCTTCACGGTGCCGGCCACGGTCACCTCCACGCCGTCCTCGTCGTCGGGGACGACGACGGGCGCGGTGAACTTCGCGCCCAGCTCCAGAACCTCTGCGGCACCGGACCACTCGGCGACAGCGCGGGCGGCCAGGGCGAGGGTGTACATGCCATGGCCGATCACGCCGGGCAGTCCGACCGCCGTCGCCACACGGTCGGACCAGTGGATCGGGTTGAAGTCGCCGCTCGCGCCGGCGTAGCGGACGAGGTCGGCGCGGGTGACGGTGTAGGTGCGCGCCGGCAGCTCCGCGCCGACGGTCCAGGCGCTCATGCGGCCTCCCCCCGGTGGACGAGGGTCGCCGTCGCCGTGCAGACGAGGCCGCCGTCGGGATCCGTGATCGCGCTGCTGGTTGCCACCACGTCGGCGCCACCGAGGCTGCGGACGGAGGAGATGGTGAGGCGCGCGGTGAGCACGTCGCCCGGCGCCACCGGCCGCTCGTAGGTGAAGCTCTGCTCGCCGTGCACGATCCGGGACAGGTCGACCTCCTCTGCCTCGAGGAAGCCGTTCATCGCCGCGAAGGCCAGCACGATCGGGAAGGTGGCCGGCACCTGGCTGACCGGCCCCTCGGGACCGTCGTACGGCGTCCCGACCGCTCGTGCGAACTCACGGACCTTCTCGGTCGAGACCGTGTACGGGGCGGTCGTCGGGTAGCGACGCCCGACGATCGAGGGGTCGAGGCTCATGGGACCAACCTATGCCGCCAGCACGCACCGAGGGGCGGCCACCCTGCGCGGGTGGCCGCCCCTCGGCGACGCGTGATGCTGCGGACCGTCGGGTCAGCGGGTCTCGCGGTGGTCGGTGTGGGTCTTGCACCGCGGGCAGAACTTCTTGAGGTCCATCCGGTCGGGGTCGTTGCGCCGGTTCTTCTTGGTGATGTAGTTGCGTTCCTTGCAGTCGACGCACGCCAGAGTGATCTTCGGTCGAACGTCAGAGCTCTTGCTGGCCACGGTGGTGCCTCGATTTCCTCGTCTGGATGCTGCTGGTGTGCGTGATGGTGCCGAGCAGTGAGTAGCGGGAGCGGGACTCGAACCCGCGACACCACGATTATGAGTCGTGTGCTCTAACCACCTGAGCTACCCCGCCACCGGGACGGAGTGGCCCGCCCGCGATGAACGGGCGAGACCCCTACCCAGAGCCCCTTTACGGAATCGAACCGTAGACCTTCTCCTTACCATGGAGACGCTCTGCCGACTGAGCTAAAGGGGCAAGCGACAAGAGAGGATACACACGGCTCGGACCGATCGTGAAATCGGTGCCGGGACGACGCAGAAGCCCAGGTCAGCGCGGTGATCTGGGCCACCGAGGGCGGCCCTCAGGAGGATTCGCCGACCCGGTCGATCCGACGGAACGGCCGCGCTTCCTCGAGGGCGTAGGCGAGCTCGAGGAGGGTCCGCTCGCTCCCCCACGGACCCGCCACCTGGACGCCGATCGGCAGCCCCTGCGCGGTGGCGCCCATCGGCAACGAGACCGCCGGATCTCCGGTGGCGTTCTGCAGCGGCGTGAAGCAGACCCAGTCGACCAACCGCCCCATGATCTCGTCGAAGGACTGGGTGGGCGCCAGGTGGCCCAGCTGCGGCGTCGTGTGACCCAGGACCGGGGTCAGCACCACGTCGTGGTCGGCGAAGAAGCGCGCCGAGGTCCGGCGGGCCCGTCGCAGCCGCGCGATCGCCGCCGGCAGCCGGTGCGCGCGACGCTGGGTGTGCTGCTTGAGGCCACGCGTCAGGTTGTCGACCAGGGCCGGGTCGAAGGAGCGCCCGAAGGTGTGCCTCCCGCCGGAGACCATCGCGAACGCCAGGGACCCCCAGTAGAGCGCGAAGTCCTCCTCGAAGTGTGGGGGCACGGGCGCCTCGACCTCCTCGACCCGATGGCCCTGCTCCTCGAGGAGACCGGCGGTCCGCAGCAGGGTCTCGCGCGTCTCGTCGTCGGTACGGCGGCCCGGCGGGTCGGTCACGACGGCAACCCGCAGGTGGCGGCGCAACGGTCGCCGCACGTCGCCGATCGGGGCCAGCGTCAGATTGCGGTGGACCTGCTCTGCCTCGCGGAGGAAGGCTGCGGTGTCCCGCACGCTGCGTGTCACGACTCCGTCGGCGACGATGCGCACCGGCATCAGCTGCACCAGGCGGTCGCCGCGCAGGCGTCCCCGGGTCGGCTTGAGACCCACCAGGCCGCAGGCCGCGGCCGGGATCCGGATCGACCCGCCGCCGTCGTTCGCGTGCGCCAGCGGAACCACGCCGGCCGCGACGAAGGCCGCAGATCCCGCCGACGACGCCCCCGAGGAGTACGCCGGGTCCCACGGGTTGCGGACGGGGTCGGCGTCGGGGTACTCGGCGCTCGCGCTGAAACCGAACTCCGAGAGCCGGGTCTTGCCGAGGGGCACGAGCCCCGTGGCCAGGAAGTCCTGGGCGAACCCGCCGTGCACCCCGGCCGGCTCGGCGCGGAACGCCGTCGTCCCGTGCTGGGTCGGCATGCCGGCCACGTCGACGTTGTCCTTGACCAGCGTCGGGACGCCGGTCAGCCCGGCGCCCGCCGCGCCC
>JAUYLL010000027.1 GCA_030698375.1 Nocardioides sp.
TCCCCGCGCCGCGTGGCGCAGGTCGAGGCGCTCGGCCTCGGTCTGTCGGTCGTCGGTCTGCGGGGCAACGTGGACACCAGGATCGGCAAGGTCACCTCGGGTGAGGTCGACGCCGTCATCCTGGCCCGTGCCGGCCTCGCCCGGCTCGGCCGCCTCGATGACGTCACCGAGGCCCTGGACCCCCTGCAGATGCTGCCCGCCCCCGGCCAGGGAGCCCTGGCCGTGGAGTGTCGGGCCGACGACCACGACCTCGTGGCCGCGCTGGCCGCGCTCGAGGACGCGCCGACCCGCGCCGCGGTCGACTGCGAACGCGCGGTGCTCGCCACGCTCGAGGCGGGCTGCTCGGCGCCGGTGGGCGCGCTCGCCGAGGTCGTCGAGGGCGAGCACGGCGATGAACTCTGGATCCGCGCGGTCGCGCTGGCACCCGATGGTGCCGTGGCCGTGCGTCGGTCCTCCACAGGTTCCCCGGCGGACGCCGCCGGGGTCGGGAGGCGCCTCGCGAGCGAGATGCTCGACGAGGGCGCCGGAAGTCTGATCGATTCGACGTATGGAAAGCAGCAGGCATGACTCGAGGCAACAAGAGCGCCACGTCCACCGCCACGGCTCCCACTCCGCGCGGCTGGGTGTCGTTCGTGGGCAGCGGCCCCGGCGACCCCGGTCTGCTCACCATGCGGGCCGTCGACCTCCTCCGTGGAGCCGACGTCGTGGTCACCGAGGTCCCTGAGCACGCGGGCCTGGTCCGCACCGTGCTCGGACTCCCGGAGCCGACACCGGTGACCGGTGAGGACACCGCGACCGCGCCGGGGACTCCCGGTGACCCGGAGATCGTCGACGGCGGGTTCGGTGAGGACGGACAGCCGCTCACCCACGCGGCCCGGGCCAAGGTCGTGGTCCGGCACGCGAAGAAGGGGCGTCAGGTGGTCCGCCTGATGGCGGGCGACCCGTTCCTCTACGCCTCCGGCCCGGAGGAGGCCCAGGCCTGCGTCAAGGCCGGGATCGGGTTCGAGATCGTCCCCGGCGTCTCCTCGGTCACCGCCGTCCCGGCGTACGCCGGCATCCCGCTGACCACCAAGACCAACCGCGAGCTGGCCGTGGTGACCTGTGGCGAGCGGGTCGACTGGTCGCAGTACGCCGACAAGCGCACCCTGGTGCTGCTCTCGGCCGTCGGCTCGATCGGCGACATCGCCGGCGCACTCGTCGAGGCCGGTCGCTCGCCCGAGACTCCGGTCGCGATGACCATGGTCGGCACCACCACCGAGCAGGCGACGGTGACCAGCACACTGGAGCACATCGCCGTCGACGCGCGGACGGCGAAGATCGCCCCGCCGGCGATCACGGTGGTCGGCGACGTCGTGAACCACCGCGAGATGCTGTCCTGGTTCGAGACCAAGCCGCTCTTCGGCTGGCGGGTCCTGGTGCCGCGCACCAAGGAGCAGGCAGCCAGCCTGACCCACCGCCTGCGTGGCTACGGCTCGGTGCCCGAGGAGGTCCCCACGATATCGGTCGAGCCGCCGCGCAACCCCCAGCAGATGGACAAGGCGGTGCGGGGCCTGGTCGAGGGCCGCTACGAGTGGATCGCCTTCACCTCGGTGAACGCGGTCCGCGCGGTGCGGGAGAAGTTCGAGGAGTACGGCCTCGACGCCCGTGCCTTCTCCGGCCTGAAGATCGCTGCGGTCGGCGACAAGACCGCGGCAGCGATCGCCGCCTGGGGCCTGCGGGCCGACCTGGTTCCGAGCGGGGAGCAGTCGGCCGCCGGCCTGCTCGCCGACTGGCCGCCCTACGACGACCTGCTCGACCCGATCAACCGGGTGTTCCTGCCGCGTGCCGACATCGCCACCGAGAACCTCGTGGCGGGGCTGATCGACCTCGGCTGGGAGTGCGACGACGTCACGGCCTACCGCACGGTGCGCGCCACGCCCCCGCCCGCGCCCACCCGTGACGCGATCAAGACCGGCAAGTTCGACGCCGTCGTGTTCACCTCGTCCTCGACGGTGCGCAACCTGGTCGGGATCGCGGGGAAGCCGCACCCCTCGACGATCATCGCCGTCATCGGGCCGGCCACCGCGAAGACGGCCGAGGAGCACGGTCTGCGGGTCGACGTGATGGCCCCCAAGCCGTCGGTGGAGGACCTCGTGGACGCGCTCGCCGACTTCGGCGCGGTGCGGCGTACCGCCCTGATCGAGTCGGGCCAGCCGGTCACGAAGCCGTCGGACCGCAAGCCCTCCGGCCGCCGGAAGGTCCGAGCGAAGTGAGGACGAGCGAGCGCAGCGAGTAAGGCCGAACGACGCGAGGAGGTTGAGGAACGCGCGCAGCGCGTGTCTCGAAACCCGGTGACCCGAGAGGCGCCGTCTCCCCGCTGTCGGTGGCCTGAGAAGAGAGTTCTCGGTTTACGCGGTTGATCGGAAGCACCAGGTGCCTCCGATCAACCGCGTAAGGATGGTTGTGTGGCCTTGGTTTCGAGCCCTTCGAGACGGTTGCTGCGCAACCTCCTCAGGAACCAACGGGCGCAGCGCGCCTTCCTCAACCAGCGGCGGAGACAGCATGGAGAATGTCCCCATGGACACCTCCCCTGAGACCACCGGCCCCACCGGCCCGCTGATCCGGCCGCGGCGCCTGCGGCGCACTCCGTCACTGCGCCAGATGGTCTCCGAGACGTCGGTGGAGGCACGGCAGCTGGTGCTGCCGTTGTTCGTGCGCGAGGGCGCGCAGGAGCCCCGGCCGATCAGCTCGATGCCCGGCGTGGTCCAGCACAGCCGATCCTCGCTGCTTGCCGCGGTCAGCGAGGCGGCCGAGCTCGGGCTGGGCGGGGTGATGCTGTTCGGGATACCCACGACCAAGGACGCACGCGGATCCGGGGCGCTGGACCCGGCGGGGGTGCTGAACCTCGCGATCGCCGACGTGGTCGGTGAGGTGGGGGACGCCCTGACCGTGATGAGCGACCTGTGCCTCGACGAGTTCACCGACCACGGCCACTGCGGGCTGCTGGGGGTCGACGGCCGGGTGGACAACGACCAGACCCTGGCGGTGTACGC
>JAUYLL010000032.1 GCA_030698375.1 Nocardioides sp.
GGATGTCTGCGACGACGGGGAGCACGCTGGGTGTGTTCGGACCTGCCCCCGCAACGTCGTCGGCCTGGACGGCGTACCCGTCCATCGCGGAGTTTGCGAAGGCCGGAAGCTGCTCCGGGGCGGTGAGCGGCAAGGCCAGGATCTGGCCGGTCGCCAGCCTGAGCGGGACGTTTTCGATGCCGGTGTGTGCGAGCAGCGAGGCCACCTTGGCCTGGTGATCCTCGACGGCGCTGAGTGGCACGCGGGGGTCGGGCGCCGGGTGCAAACCGATCGTGTGGGCAGGCATGGAGGGCACCGTACGGGCGGTCGGCCTCCTGGGGACAGCGGGCTGTAAAGGAGATTCAGTCATCACTGAATCTGCGATCCGCACGCTGCCGCAGGCCGCCATACTCCTACCTATGCAGGACGTTCTTGACGAGGTCTTAGCCGACTGGCGCGCCGGGCACACCGTGGGTCTGGCGACGGTCGTGCGGACGCAGAAGTCTGCGCCGAGGCCGGCTGGGGCATCGATGGCCCGCCGGCCGGACGGTGCTGCCGTCGGATCGGTCTCGGGAGGCTGCGTCGAGGGCGCCGTCTATGAGTTGTCTGCCGACGTACTCGCGTCCGGCACCCCGGTCCTCCAGCGCTATGGCGTGTCCGACGACGACGCATTCGCGGTCGGCCTGACCTGTGGCGGCATCCTCGACGTATTCGTCGAGCCGATGTCCCAGGAAAGCTTCCCGGGCCTCGCCGAGGTGGCCGCCGACATCGAGGCCGGTCGCCCGGTGGCCGTGGCGACGATCATCCGAAGCGCTGATCGGGCACTGCTGGGTCGGCACCTCGTCGTACGGCCAGACGGGGCATGCGCCGGGCTCGACGGATCGCTCGGCTCGGCAAGGCTCGACCGGGTCGTCACCGACGACGCCCGTGGCCTGCTCGCCTCCGGTATGACCACGACTCTGGAGTACGGCCCCGAGGGGCAGCGCCGGGGCGAGGGGTTGGAGGTCTTCGTGGCCTCCTACGCACCGGCCCCGCGGATGCTCGTCTTCGGCGCGATCGACTTCGCCGCCGCGACAGCTGCGCAGGGCAAGCTGCTCGGCTACCACGTGACCGTGTGCGACGCCCGGCCGATCTTCACCACCCGAGCCCGGTTCCCCGAGGTCGACGAGCTGGTCGTGCAGTGGCCGAGCCGCTACCTCGCCGAGCAGATCGACGCCGGCCTGGTCGACGAGCGGGCGGTGGTGTGCGTGCTCACCCACGACCCGAAGTTCGACGTACCGATCCTGATGGAGGCGTTCCGGCTGCCTGAGTCGTGCTTCATCGGCGCGATGGGCTCGCGGCGTACTCACCGCGGCCGGCTCGAGCGGCTGCGCGAGGCCGGTGCCCGGGAGGAGGACCTAGCCCGCCTGCACAGCCCGATCGGGCTGGACCTAGGCGCGCGCACGCCGGAGGAGACCGCGGTTTCGATCGCGGCGGAGGTAATCAAGACGCAGTGGGGCGGCGGGGGAGTCGCCCTGGTAGCGACCGAGGGACCCATCCACGAGGCCGGGAATGAGGCCGACGGCGAGGCGCCGTCCCCCCGGGTGTCGCGGGCGACTCCATGACGGTTGCCCTCGGTATGCCGGTGGTCCCGACGGCGCACGACCCGGGACCACGACCGCCGGTCAACGAACTGGTCGACAGCTTCGGGCGAGTCGCGCGCGATCTCCGGATCTCGATCACGGAGAAGTGTTCGCTGCGCTGCACCTACTGCATGCCCGCCGAGGGACTGCCGGCGCTGCCGCGCGACGCGACGCTGACTGCGGTCGAGATCGCGCGATTGGTCGGGATTGCCGCCCGTGACCTGGGGGTTCGTGAGGTCCGGTTCACAGGCGGAGAGCCGCTCATGCGCGCCGACCTCGAGGAGATCATCGCGCGCAGCGCCGCGGCCGCCCCGGGCGTCCTGATCGCGATGACGACCAACGGGCTGGGCCTGACCCGCCGGGCCGAACGTCTGGTGTCGGCGGGTCTGCACCGGATCAACATCTCGCTCGACACCGTCGACCCGCAGGCGTTCGCCGCGCTCACCCGGCGTGACCGGCTGCACGACGTACTCGCCGGGATCCAGGCCGCCCGTGATGCCGGGCTCAGCCCGGTGAAGCTCAACGCTGTGATGGCCGAGGAGACCCTAGCCGGCGCGGGAGACCTGCTCGCGTGGGCCGTGGCCGAGCGTCTCCATCTGCGGTTCATCGAGCAGATGCCGCTGGACGCCGATGGGACCTGGGACCGGTCCCGGATGGTTACGGCTGCGGATCTGCTCGCGGAGCTTTCCGGCCGCTTCACGCTGACGCCGGTCGGACGGCCAGACCCGACCGCGCCGGCCGAGGAGTGGCGGGTGGACGACGGCCCGGCGACGGTCGGTGTGATCGCGTCGGTGACCCGAGCGTTCTGCGGCGACTGCGACCGGACCCGGCTCACGGCCGAGGGCACCGTGCGCTCGTGCCTGTTCGGCGACGACGAGACTGACCTGCGCGCAGCCCTGCGATCCGCCGCCGACGACGCGGTGATCGCGGACCTCTGGCGAGGCGCCATGTGGAACAAGCAGGCAGGACACGCGATGGGCGCGCCGTCCTTCGCGCGTCCCCTCCGGTCGATGGGAGCGATCGGGGGATGAACCCCCTGAGGAGGGGGGTAGCGTGACCCGCATCACGGATGAGGGAGTTGAATCATGCAGGTTCCAGCGCCGATCGAGTACGAGCGCGCGACCAGTGTCAGCGACGCGATCGGCCTCCTGGAGCGGCTGGGAGAGGAGGCCCGGATCATCGCCGGAGGACACAGCTTGCTGCCGATGATGAAGCTCAGGCTCGCGACACCGGAGTACCTCGTTGACATCAACGACCTCCACGGGGAGCTCGGCTACATCCGCGAGTCCGCCAACGAGGTCCGGATCGGCGCGCTGACCCGGCACCGTGAGCTGCTCGAGAGCGACGTGCTGTTGGGCCACTTCCCGATTTTCCGTGACGCCGAGCGGGTGATCGCCGACCCTCCGGTGCGCAACCGAGGAACGCTCGGCGGCGCGCTCTGTCAGGCCGACCCCTCGGAAGACCTGTCCTCGGTCTGCACGACGCTCAACGCGAAATGCGTGATCCAGGGCTCGTCCGGTCAGCGGGTCGTGTCGATGGAGGAGTTCTACCGCGGGCCCTACGAGACCGCCGTCGGCCAGGCCGAGATGTTGATCGAGGTCCGCATCCCGATCCGGCCCGGCGGCAGCAACGCCTACGCCAAGGTCGACCGACGCGCAGGCGACTGGGCCGTCACGGCGGCCGGCGCCGCGCTGTGGCTCCACGATGGCTTGATCTCCGACGCGCGGGTCGGGCTCGCGGCGGTGGGGCCGAGCACGACCGGCATCCCGGACATCTCGGCGACGCTCCGTGGTCTGCCGCCGGGCCCGGAGGCGTTCGAAACGGCGGCCCGCATCGCCGCCGAGAGCTGCGATCCAGTGACCGACAGCCGGGGGAGTGCGGCGTACAAGCGACACCTGGCGGGGGAGCTCACCCGTCGAACTCTCGCCACCTCGCTGGCTCGGATCCTCGCGGCGGAAGAGGCGGCGTGATGCAGGTCCAGCTGGTGGTGAACGGTGAGTCGGTCGTCCGCGACGTTGAGCCGCGACTCCTGCTGGTGCACTTCCTCCGCGACACGCTCGGCCTCACCGGCACGCACTGGGGCTGCGACACGAGCAACTGCGGCACCTGCGTCGTCTGGTACGACGGGGAGCCGGTCAAGTCCTGCACCGTACTTGCGTCGATGGCCAGCGGGCACGAGGTTCGCACCGTCGAGGACCTCGAGCGCGATGGCTGCCTCGACCCGGTCCAGGAAGGGTTCATCGAGTGGCACGGGCTGCAGTGCGGCTTCTGCACCCCTGGGATGCTGATGACGGCGCGGGCCCTGCTCGACCGCAACCCCGATCCCGACGCGCACGAGATCCGCGAGGCCATTTCGGGGCAGATCTGCAGATGCACCGGCTACGGCAGTATCATCCGGGCGGTGCGATGGGCGGCCGAGCACCCGGACTGGGTGCCCGAGACAGACGATGTCTGGCCGATGGGAGGCGGCGGATGACGACGACGGCGGGCCGCCCCGAGACCCAGCCCGAGCCCGCCGCGCCGGAGAAGTGCCGCGGTCTGGGCCCGATGCGCCGTCGCGAGGCGCCGCGCTTCGTGCGCGGGCGCGGCACCTTCGTCGACGACGTACAACTGGCCGGAATGCTGCACCTCGCCATCTTGCGAGCGCCGGTCGCCCATGCCCGAATCGTGTCCATCGACGTCTCTGCCGCCCAGGCTCACCCGAAGGTCAAGGCGGTCGTCACCGGTGCCGATCTCGCGGCCCGCGGCATGGCCTGGATGCCGACGCTGTCCGACGACGTTCAGGCGGTGCTCGCCACGGACAAGGTGCGGTTCCAGGGCCAGGAAGTAGCCTTCGTCGTCGCCGAGGACCGGTACGCCGCGCGGGACGCACTCGAGCTGATCGACGTGGACTACGACGTCCTCCCGCCCGTCGTCGATGCTCGTCGCGCCCTCGAGCCGGACGCCCCGATCGTGCGCGACGAGATCGACGGCCGGACCGACAACCTCGCATTCGAATGGGAGGCCGGCGATGCGGCCGCGACCGAGGCCGTCTTCGCGCTCGCCAACGTGACCGTCGCCCAGGACATGGTTTTCCCGCGCGTGCACCCGGCCCCGATGGAGACCTGCGGCGCGGTCGCCGACTACGATCGGATAGATGGCCGACTCACCCTGTGGTCGACGAGCCAGGCCCCGCACGCACACCGGATGCTGTACGCCGTCATCGCCGGCCTGCCCGAGCACCGGATC